>JAWWDH010000007.1:0-27665 GCA_033720015.1 Pseudomonas sp. | reverse complement strand
GTGTCGCTGGATCCACCACTGGTGGCCTTTTTGCCAGACCGCAGTTCTAGTAGCTGGCCGAAAATAGAGCGTGCGGCAAAGTTCTGCGTGAATATCCTTGGCGCGGAACAGGAGCCTGTCTGTCGGCGTTTCGCATCCAAGGTCGAGGACAAGTTCGAGGGGTTACCGTACCGGCTTTCTGAAAATGGTTCGCCGATCATCGAACAATGTGTTGCTTGGATCGACTGTGACCTGCATTCGGCGCAGGAAGCAGGTGATCATTACATTGTCATCGGGAGGGTTCGTGAGCTGAAAATCGAATCAGCTGGATTGCCACTTTTGTTCTTCCAGGGCGGCTATGGGCGCTTTTCTCCACTTTCAATGGTTGTGCCAGATCCCCTCGGCAAACTCGTCGGACCATTGCGTAGTATCGACAAGGCTCGAAGTGATATGGAGTGGGTCAGCGACCACCTCAACGCACGCTGTATTGCCACGGCACGGGTTGACGAGGAGCTCATAATCGCCGCCAGTGCAGGGTGTCCAAAGAAGGGCACAGTGCCAACGCTCGTTGGTCAGCGTTTGCCGTTCATGCCGCCCACTGGTTCGATCTTCGCCGCCTGGGGCAGCGAGGAAGAAATCAGCGAATGGCTGCGAGTGGCAGGTAGCCCGGAGAGCCGCGCTGCCAACCTTACCTCGCTTGCGACCATCCGTACCCGTGGCTATTCCCTTGGATTGATTAGTGATGCACATCGTACGTTTGCTTCGACCCTCGACCAGCTTTCGAAGGATCCGAATGCAGTAGCCAACGTTGATGTGCGCGAGCTTGTGCAGAAATTGTCCTATGACCCGTTAGAGCTGACCCCCGACATCCACCGAGAGGTGAGGCAAATTTCTGTACCGGTGTTTGGTCCTGGCGGGGTAGTGGCCTACGTATTAACTCTTTACGACTTTCCGGCGCCGCAGGGGCAGGACGGTGTGATGCCTTACATTAAACAGATGAAGCAGATTGCTGACAAATTGACCCAGGAACTTGGCGGCACAGCGGGCATTATCTCCTAAAGTGGCCTGCTGACGAGCGACGCGTTGCCCGTTTAAGACATCGTCGGTATTGCCGGGCCAACGGTTACATTGGCTCGGCCATGGTGCTATATGGGCCCAGGAAATTGTCCAGCAAACCCAGCGTTTTGAGACGGCCGTAATTACTCTGTTCAATAAGGGGGCTGTTTCGCAGCGATATCTCATCGAGATTGGCGGCGAATGGAGATGCGCTTTTCAGCCAGCGCTGCGACTGCGGATCGCAGTTGAATGTCGCGTTGAAGCTGATTGCCGAAGAGGGGCGGAGTATTGTGCTATACCTGCGTCAGGAGGGAGGGCATTGGTTTGATCAACAAACTGCGCGCCTACAAGCTCCAGGATCAGGGAGCTGACACAGTCGAGGCCAGTGAGCAACTGGGGGTCGGAGCAGACATGCGCAACTACCTGATTGGTGCACAGATGCTCGGTCATTTTGGAGTGGAGTCTGTGCGGCTGATGACAAACAACCCGCTTAAGGTGGCTGCCCTGACGCGTGACGGCATCTCCATTGTAGAGCGGGGCAAACTGCAGTCGAACCTAAATCCCTGCAATGCACATTATTTGCAAACCAAGGCGACCAAGCTCGGGCATATGCTTGCCCATCTGAAATCACAGTGAGTTCGCACCTAGTTGTCTCGGTGATCTGTCCATGCTGACCCCGCGCTGCGTCGCTGTGTACGGCTTTCGCTCGCGTCTGGAATATGCGGCATGCAGCTTCGACTCTGCTTCGTCGGGGCCAAATATATTTTATTTAAATCAATAGCTTATTAATTTACTGGCTGATCCTTTCAGATAGCCATTTTGCCTCGTCAATTTTATCAACATTTGTGTTGACAAGAGGGTCGAGTCTGATTAGTTTTGCTAAACCAGCGAACAAGAGAGGGTCGATATGAAATTCCATTTGATGCAAACCGGTGTTATCGGTCGTCGTCATGAACTGGAAGCGGGCATGGCCGGCCAGCGCCCAGAGCTGTATCAACGCTTTCTGGCCGAGGTGCGCGATTACGTGCGCCTGGCTGACGGTCTTGGCTATGCAGGCTATTGCCAGCCTGAACATCACTTGCAGATCGAAGGGTTCGAGATCAACAACCACCCGGGGATGTTCAGTCTCTATGTGGGCCTGCATTCCAAGCGGATGAAGGCGGGCATCATGGGTTACACCCTGCCGACGCATAACCCGGTGCGCGTTGCCGAAGAAATTGCCACCCTGGACCACATGCTCCAGGGGCGTCTGATGGTCGGTTTCACCCGTGGTTACCATGCACGCTGGGTTGATTCCCTCGCCTCGCGTCCGGGTGTCAGCGCCACCACGCCGAATAACGCCAAGGCTCGTGATGAGCAGGATGCGCTGAACCGCGAAGTCTTCGAGGAGTCGCTGCAGGTCATCAAGAAGGCCTGGGCTAGCGATGTGTTCAGTCACAAAGGCAAGCACTGGCAGTTCCCGCCGGAAGGTGGCTCCGCCGGTCATCCTGCCTATGCCAGCATGGGCAAGGGCATGGATGCCGATGGCATCGTGCGTCAAATCGGTATTGCGCCGAAGTGCTACCAGAGCCCCCACCCGAAGATCTACGGCGGCTTTGCCGGCAGCATGACCACGGTGGACATGTGGGCGCGGGAGGGTGGCAAGCCGATCGTGCTGGCTTCCGACCTGGATTTCTGCGATGCCCTGTGGAACCGCTATGCCGACACCGCGCGCAAGCATGAGCGTGAAGTCGCTCGTGAAGATGTCGCCGCCTGGGGTGGTTTCCTGATGCTGACCGACGACAAGGATAAGGCCAAGCAGTTGATGGCCGAGCACCAGTGGTTCTGGGACAAGTGGTTCATTCCCTTCGGTCAGAAAATGCCGAACGTGCTGATCGGCTCGGCTGACGAAATCGCCGACCAGATTGGTCGTGCCCACGATCGCTTGGGTTTCAACGAACTGTTCCTGATGTTCGGCCAGGGTCACCTGAATCCCGATCAGAACAACGAAGAGTTGGAAAAGTTTGCAAGCCTGGTTGCCCCCAGATTTGCAACCAAGGATGCCGAAGGCACATTGGTTTAACACCGGTCAGGCAACATTTGAAGCAAGCCGGAATCAATCCACCTGCTTCAAATATCACCATCTGATCAGGCTGAGATGCAGTGAAGGTATTAGGGGTGAGTGCCACGCACATTTATTTGGAGTCGCATCATGACTGAAGTAGCCGCGGAGATAGTACAAGACACCATAAATCCGCAATGGTTTAGAACTGTTTTGGGTCAGTATCCCACCGGCGTATGTGCTATTACCGCGATGGATAAGGACGGCAAAGTGTCGGGTATGGCTGTAGGCTCATTTACCTCGGTTTCACTGAATCCGCCGTTGGTGGCCTTTCTACCTGATCGTAGTTCTACCAGTTGGCCGAAGATCGAAAGTGCCGAAAAGTTTTGCGTAAACGTGTTGAGCAATCAGCAACTGGATGTTTGCAAACGTTTTGCCTCCAAGGCGGAAGACAAATTTGCCGGGCTGGCATACCGCCTATCAGGTAACGGCTCACCGATCATCGAAGATGTGGTGGCTTGGATTGATTGTGATCTGCATTCGGTTCAGGACGCAGGTGATCACTATATCGTCATTGGTGCTGTGCGTGACTTGCAAATAGAGTCCGAAGGTTCGGCACTGCTCTTCTACCGTGGTGGATATGGTGGTTTTGCTTCTCTGTAACCTGGACTGGGCAAGTCGGGCATGTGCAACGCTCAGTGCAACCTTGGCAACTCTGCAGGCGGGTCGGTTGATCCGGACAATCCAGGTGCATGAATGTTTACCGGAATTATTGAAGCGGTTGGTGCAATTGGTTCAATTGAGCCCTGCAATGGTGATATAAGGGTCTTCGTCCAGACCGGTACTATGGATTTGAGTGATCTGGGATTGGGGGACAGTGTCGCCGTCAACGGTGTCTGCCTGACTGTCGTCAATCTGCGGGAGGATGGTTTCTGGGCCGATGTCAGCCAGGAAACCCTGCGCCGCAGCAGCTTGGCAGGGCTGAGGCAGGGAGGGCGCGTCAATCTGGAAAAAGCACTCAGAGCGAACTCGCGATTGGGCGGTCATATGGTCAGTGGCCATGTCGACGGGCTCGGCAGGGTGGTATCGCTGTCACGTGACGCGCGCTCATGGTTGATCCGGATTCAGGCACCAGTGGAACTCTCCCGCTATATCGCTGAGAAAGGTTCGATTACCGTGGATGGTGTCAGTTTGACGGTTAATACTGTGACCGATAACTGCTTTGACCTGAATATTGTGCCGCACACCATGCAAATGACCATCATGTCCGGGTACCGTGTCGGCCAAGAGATCAACCTCGAAGTCGATTTGATCGCACGATATCTGGAGCGTCTCCTGACTGGCGATAAGCAGGATAAGCAACGCGCCGACGGTATGCGTGGGTAGTTGCTATCTCGCTGGCAGAAGCTGGAGACCAAACAAATCTGGCGACCGCGGCCGACATTCGGCGCTCCGGCGCACAACTCATGGGGTATGGAGCTGAAACATGCATTCCATTCGTACTTTTGAAGGTGATTTTGCAGCAGCACAGGGTCGTTATGCGCTGGTGGTGGGTCGCTTCAACAGTTTTGTGGTTGAGAGTCTGTTGTCCGGCGCCCTGGATGCGCTGAGGCGCCAAGGTATTAAGGACGCGGACATCACCATCGTGCGCGCGCCGGGTGCTTTTGAAATCCCCCTAGTGGTCAAGAAGGTCGCCGAGCTCAGGCAGTTTGATGCCATCATTGCGCTGGGAGCGGTTATTCGCGGCGGCACTCCCCACTTTGAATATGTGGCCGGCGAATGCGTCAAAGGCATTGGTCAGCTCGCACTCGAATACGCTGTTCCCGTGGTTTTTGGCGTGCTGACCGTCGACAGTATCGAGCAGGCCATCGAGCGCTCTGGTACCAAAGCCGGCAACAAGGGATCAGAAGCCGCTATGTCGGCAATGGAAATGGTCAGCCTGACAGCTGCCCTCGCGGCAGTGAAGTAAGCCCGCCGGCAACAAGGACATACGACGGCCTTCAAGGTCGCTCAGCTTGTTTCGTGAGACAGCAAGCGATCGCTTTGGTAGTGTCTAATACGGCCTGGGTCAAATTTACCAAGAGCTGTAACCGTAGACTAAATCAGGCAGTTGCCATTCACCTATAATTCTAGTTGGTGTGCGATTATGTTTTCAACGTAGGCGTTGACTTTTGTTGTGGGGAATGGCACCTTTTGACGATTCAAATAGTGCGTGCAAATAACAAAAATGTGCTGAAGGTAGCCCGAGCAGTACCTGCCTTCTGTCCGTAGTGGAGGACGTTCAATGATAAAAGCAACTGAATGGTTTGAAGTTTCCCCGATTGGCGACCTCATTGTGCGGGGTGCCCACTTGCAGCCGGAGCGGGATGCAATCGTTTTCCCAGAGGAAAGACGTACCTATCGTCAGCTGTGTGACAACGCCATACAGGTTGCCCGCGGTCTTATCGCTCTCGGTGTTCGTCCAGGTCAGCATGTTGGTCTGATGTCTGCCAACTGCCCTGAGTTCGTTGAAGGTTTTCTCGGCACGGTCATGCTCGGCTGTGTCGCAGTGCCAATCAATGCTCGGCACAAGGCCAGCGAGATCGGTTACATCATCGATAACGCCAACCTAGTCGCCCTGCTGACCACCGCAGAAGACAATGAATACACCAATTTCACCGCACTCTTCTGCGATGCCCTTCCTTCATTGGCCAAGGCGGCCAACCCGGCAGCCCTGACCTTACCCAAAGTACCTTGCTTGCGCAGTACCGTACTGCTCAAGGGCGAAGGCCGCCAGGGGTTTATTGGCCGCTCCGAGTTTGATCGCCTGGCTCAGAGTGTCGACACAGAGCAAGTGCATGAGGCGCGCCTGCGTGTGCGTATTCGTGATCTGGCCTTGTTGGTCTACACCTCCGGCACAACTGCTAACCCCAAGGGCTGCATGTTGACCCATGAAGCCATTCGCGGCTCAGTGCAACGTGCTCGCTCACGCTTTGCCACCGGTGGACAAAATATTGCCTGGAACCCGGGGCCGCTGTTTCATATTGCAGCGCTGGCACCCTTCCTTGGCGTGATAGGCACTCTTGGTACCTATCTGACCGATACCTTCTTCGAGCCTGGAAGGGCCATCGCGCTAATGGAGCGGGAAGGGGTGGGTATGATCTGGCCCTGGTTCCCGGCCATTGTACAAGGCTTGCTTGATCATCCTGATTTCGATGCAAGCAAGCTTGCCTCGCTGCGTAAAATCATGCTGATCGGCCCGCCGGCATTGGCCAAAAGGGTGCAGATGACCTTCCCTGAAGCTGAAATGTTCCAGGCCTGTGGTATGACCGAGACGGCCGGCATCTTTGCCTTGAGCGATTCAGATGAGACGGCAGAGCAGCGTGCCACCACTCAGGGGCGCCCCGCGGTTGGTATCGAGGTGCGCATCGCCAGTCTGGATGGTGGGGGCGATGCCAGACCAAACGAAGTGGGTGAAATTCTGGTGCGTGGCTACTGTGTAATGGAAGGCTACTACCGGGATCCGGAAAAGACTGCGGAGACTCTCGACAAGGATGGCTGGCTGCATACCGGCGACCTTTATCTGCACACAGAAGATGGCAGCCTGGTTTTCAACGGCCGCCTCAAGGACATGCTCAAGGTCGGTGGTGAGAACGTCGCTGCCATCGAGATCGAATCCTACCTTTGTGAGCATCCCTGCGTGGCGATTGCGGAAGTGGTTGGCAAGCCTGATCCGCGCCTGGACGAAGTGCCGGTGGCTTTCATCGAGCTCAAACCGGGCAAGACACTCGAAGCTGAAGAGCTGATTGCCTTCTGTAAGGGCAATATTGCCAACTTCAAGATTCCTCGGGCGGTGCATTTCGTTGAGCCGGGCACCTGGCCCATGTCGGCAACCAAGGTCAACAAGCGTGTACTGCGCGGCATGCTGACCGACTCGTAAGTATTGTTGCTCCGGGGCGATTTCATGCCCCCGGTCATGGCAAAAGCGCATAGGGTTGACGGATATGGAGTTGGGTAGCGAATGCTGACACTTGAAGAGATAAGAACCTATGCAGAGGGCTTTCTAGAGTCCGTACCTGACGGAGAGCCCTTGTCTGAGTGCGATGCGGCCCTGATTGGTCTGGGCGTTCGCGTCTCGCCATCGGCTCTGGATATGCATGGCACGGAAGACTATACGCGGCGAGCGCTGGATGCCGGTGCGACGCCGGCACAGGTGCATGAAACGTTGGTACTGGTCTCCGGCTTGGGCGTGCATACGCTCATGATGGGATCCTGCACAGTGGCGGCGGTTCTACGCGAGCGTGGCGAACCATCAATCAGCGCCGCGCTGGATGCAAGGCAGCAGCAGCTCTGGAATAAGTATGTTGGCGATGACCCGTTCTGGGACAGCATGGAGCAGCAAGTGCCCGGCTTTCTGGATGCCTTGCTTCGTCAGTCACCCGAAGCTTTCGAAGCTTTTTTCCTATATTGCGCGGTGCCGTGGAAAACCGCAGCACTGCGTGCCTATATCAAGGAGTTGATTTCGCTGGCGGTGGATGCCGCTCCTTCGCATCGTTTCATGCCCGGGCTACGCCTGCACCTGGCCAACGTCGTTCAGTTGGGTGTTGGCCGCCAGGCGATAATGCAAACATTGGCAATTGCGGCAGCGGCTCCGGTGCACAGTGGTGTTGCCTGAGCCTGCCGTCTACGCGAGTAGGCGGCGCACAGCATGTCGCCATTCAAGAAGACGCTCAATTGCGGTGCTTCAAGTGCTTGTTCGGAGCGGAACACCATACTGATACCAGTCGGTTGAGCAGGGCTGTCGAAAAACCAAGGCAGTTTCACCGCAGGTCAACCGACAGCTGAGCGCTCTCTGCGTTTCAGCCTGACAGCAGCGAGTGCCACGCTCCGAGGGTGAGCGCATGTCATCGACACCTCTTATGCAGGGCCTTGCCGCCGGTGCAGCTTTTGAGGAAGGGGGCTTTACCTTGCAGTCGCACCATGTAGCTCTGTGGCATGACGCGATGCAATGTTCCTCCGAACTCGGCATCAATCCCGGCATCGCCTGCCTGATTGCCTTTCGTGGTGCCGGTGTGTCGATCAGTGAGGTGATGGGCCTGCTTCGGGCCGAACCGGGCAGGGTTCTGTTCGGCGAGATTGAGTTCACTTTCGATGAACCCTTTGTGGTCGGCAGCCACTATCGGGTGCAGGTCGCCATAACCGCCATTGAACGCAAACAGGGCAGGCGTTATGCCTTGTTTGACCGCGTCACGCTGGAATACCGGATTCTGGCTAGCGATGGCCATCCAGTGGCCACCGTGGGGCAGCAGTGGGTGGTCGTCCGCTCGGCATGAGCCTTAGAGAACCGCTATGAAACGCAACACGGGGATCACCCGAAGAGTTCGCTCTGTCGATCCGGCCGCCATGAAACTCGTTGCGGCACTGATGGACGACCCTAATCCGATTCACTGAGATGAGCAGGCTGTCATGGCGCTGGGACTGGGTAATCGGCCGGTCAATCAGGGTCCGGTAACGGTCAACTATCTACTGGATTTGGCGGCCCAGGTGGCTGGCGGAGCCAGTCGTGTAGCGCACTTCAAAGCCCGATTCCTCGACAATGTATTTGCCGGGGAGCGCGTCGACTGTGTAGCCGAGTTCTGCCCACACAGCAGCGCGCCGCGACGCCTGTTGCTCAGTGCCTCGGTGGGTGAGCGCAGGGTTGTCGAGGCGACCGCCGAGCTGCGCGAATGCTGAGTCACTCACTTCACCAGGTGTCGATGAAGGGCCGTTTCTTACCCTGAGTCTGCCCCACCTGCTTGACCGACTGCAGGCAACGCACCAGCCATTGGCGGGATGTGGCAGGATCGATGACTGCATCGAACTCAAGCGATGCGGCGACACTGCTGGCCTTGCCGCGCTGGTAGTAGTCATTGACCAGCTTGTCGAACAGCGTCTGCCGCTCCTGCTGGTCGGTAATGCCTGCCAATTCGTCGCGGTAGGCCAGTCTGACCGCCCCTTCAAACCCCATGCCGCCAAACTCCCCGGTCGGCCACGAGGCAATGAACAACGGTGCGTGGAAGGAACCGCCAGTCATGGCCATGGCCCCGAGGCCATAACCTTTGCGCAGGACCAGGCTGAACAGCGGCGTGCTCATGTTCGCGGCAACGGCGAACAGCCGGCTGGAATGCCGTACATGCGCGGTTTTTTCACTCTCCGGACCGACCATGAAGCCGGGGGTATCGCACAGGCTGAGTACCGGTAGATCATAGGCATCACATAGTTGCAGGAAGCGTGCGGCCTTGTCGGCGCCATCAGCATCGATGGCGCCGCCGAGAATACGCGGATTGTTGGCAATCACGCCCAACGCGCGTCCTTCAAGGCGAATCAGTGCGGTGATCATGTTGGCGGCGAACTGTTCACGCAGCTGAATGGCTGACCCACTATCGGCCAGGGTTTCGATTACCGACCACATGTCGTAGGAGTGCAGACGGTTGTCCGGCACGCTGTGGCGCAGCAAGCGCTGGTCAGCAGAGTCCCAGTGCTTGAGCGGACCCTGAAAATAACCGAGCAGTTGTTTGGCCAGCGCTGTGGCTTGCACTTCGTCATCAACCACGCAATCGATTACACCGTTTTTTGCCTGCAGGCTGACTGGGCCAATGTCCTCCGGTGCATGCACGCCCAGTCCCGCACCTTCGATCATCGCCGGGCCGGCCATGCCGATATTGCTATCCAGGGTGGCAATCATGATGTCGCTGCAACCGGCCAGCACCGCATTGCCGGCAAAACAGCGACCGCTGACGATACTGATGCGCGGTGCAAGGCCGCTGAGCTTGGCGAATTGCAGGAAGCTGGGCATGTTCAGCCCGGTTGCCCGGGTAGCATCGTCGTTATCCCCGGGCCGGCCGCCACCCCCTTCGGTATAGATGATCAGCGGGATTTCCAGCTCTGCGGCGATGCCGAGCATGCGCGACAGCTTCTTGTGGCTCATGACCCCCTGCGTGCCAGCCAGCACGGTGTAGTCGTAGGCCAGCACCATGCACCTGGCTTGCTCTGGCTGGAACTGGTCGCCGTTGACACTGGCAACTCCCGCAATCAGGCCGTCTGCCGGTGTCGAGGTGGCCAGTTCCTGCTCCGAGTAGCGCCCGCGTTGGGCGGCAAATGTCAGCGCACCGTATTCAATGAAACTATCTGCATCGCACAGGTCTGCGATGTTTTCGCGGGCGGTACGCTTGCCTTTGGCATGGCGACGGGCCACCGCCTGCGGGCGCGATACATCCTGAGCCAGCGAGTGGCGTGAGATTACCTCGAGCAGGTCTGCTCTGATTGCATCCAGATCGAGGGCTTTTGCCGGCGCTACATCGGCCGAGACCAACTCGGATTCCTGCAGATAGATCAGGGGCTGATCTGCGCTCAGGGTTGCACCCATGGCCACACTGATACGGCGAATGATTCCGCCGGCCGGTGCGCTGACCACATGCTGCATCTTCATGGATTCGATCATTGCCACTGGCTCGCCCTTGCGCACCAGTTGGTCCTCGGTGACGTACAGTTCAACCAGCAGGCCGCTCATCGGGGCGTTGATCATGCGCAGGCCAGCCAGTTCCTGCTCTTGTTGCGGGGGCTGTGGCGTGCTGGTTTGGCTGGATGGCCCGGCAAAGAACTGCTGACGGTGCACCAGGTCGTGGGTATTTATCAGTTGCCCAAGGTGGTCATCGATAAAGCGGGTATATACCTGATTTTCTGCCACGGCCGACTGGCACAGCAGGTTCTTGAGGAAGGCGATATTGGTCTCGACGCCCTGAATCCGCGTCTGGCATAGCGTGCGGTAGGCACGCTGGGCGAGCTCGCCGAAATTTCCGGAAGGGCTATGCACGATCAGTTTGGCCAGCAGAGAATCATAGCGGGGGTTGATGCTGTAGCCGGCATAGCCAAAGCTGTCGACCCGGATCCCAGGGCCACTCGGAGGCTCGAATAGCTGTAGCGTGCCACCGCTTGGCCGCACGCTGCCGTCGGGCTGCATGCTTTCCATATTGATCCGCAGTTGCATGGCATAGCCACGCGGGGAGGGGATATCCGCCTGTTGCAAGTGCAGGCTGTGCAGTGTCTCGCCGCCGGCCAGGCGCAACTGGGTTTGCACCAGATCAATCCCGGTGACGGCCTCGGTAATGGTGTGTTCAACCTGCAGCCGCGGGTTGGCTTCTATAAAGAAGAAGCGGCCATTCTGCTCGTCGACCAGAAACTCGAAGGTGCTCAGGCTGCTGAGGCCAACCGTGCGGGCCAACTTGATTGCAGCCTCGATCAGTGCTTCGCGTAGTGCGCTGCCAAGCGAGGGGCAGGGCGCAATTTCCACTGCCTTCTGGTGCTTGCGCTGCAGGCTGCATTCCCTTTCCCACAGGTGGCTCACTTCTTTGCCGTCACCGATCACTTGCACTTCTATATGCCGGGCGCGGGTAACCATCTCCTCGATGTACAGCTCGCCATTGCCAAAGGCCGAGAGGGCCTCGGCGCTGCACTGACGGAAGGCCTCTTCCAGCTCGCCGGCATCCTGCAGCATGCGCATGCCGCGGCCACCGCCCCCTGCAATCGCTTTGAGCAGGGCAGGGCTGCCTGCCGGTAGACGGGCCAGGAAGTCTCTGGCCTGCTCTAGGCTGGTTGGGCCGTCGATTCCGGGAATCACCGGTACCGCGCACTGCTGAGCCAGCACTCTGGCACTGGCCTTGTTGCCAAGCTGGGCGAGTACCTCCGCGGATGGGCCGACAAAGCGTATATCGGCAGCTTCACAGCGGCGGGCAAAATCCGCCTGCTCGCTGAGAAAACCGTACCCGGGGTGGATGGCATCGCAGCCATGTTGGCGTGCCAGCGCAATCAGCTGCTGCGCATCCAGATAGGCCGCTGCGCCAACACCTTCGAGCGCGATGGCCTGGTCGGCGATACGGGTATGTAAGCACTGCGCATCATCCTGCGGGTACACCGCCAGGCTGGTGATGCCAAGGTCGGCTGCGGCGCGGGCAATGCGGATAGCCACCTCGCCGCGATTGGCGATCAGAAGCTTGTTGATCATGTTTTGCCCTTTCAGATACAAAAAGGCCGGACGCACAGCGCCCGGCCCTGGTGCGGCAGGGTCGGCTCAGCGTCCTTTCCATTCCGGTTTGCGTTTCTCGATAAAGGCGTTGCGGCCCTCAAGTACGTCTTCGCTGGAGGCATATTCCTCGATCGGCTCAAAACGGGTCGCCAGGGCGACTTCAAGCGGATAGTCGAGGCGGCTCATCGCGGCATCCTTGGCGGCCTGGTTGGCCAGTGGGGAAGCGGCTGCGACTTTTTCGGCCCAGCGCAGGGCCGCTTCGGCCAGGTTGGCCGGCTCGACCACTTCATTGACCAGACCGTAGGAAAGGGCATCCTGGGCGGACATGCGGTCGCCAGTCAGGATCATGGCCATGGCGATACGCTGCGGCAGCTGACGAACGACACGGTGTACCACGCCGCATTCGCCGATGATGCCGGCCTTGGTTTCCGGCAGGCCGAACAGGGCGTTGTCTGCCGCGACGATAATGTCGGCACACAGGGCCAGTTCGAAACCACCGCCCAGCGCATAGCCTTGCACCGCCGCGATCAGGGGCTTCTTCAGCTTCACCAGCGGCCCAGCGATACCGGTCAGTCCGCCGCCCACGGCCATGCGCGATGTGCGCTCGGTGCCACCACTGATATCACCGCCAACGCAGAACGCGCGGTCACCCTCGGCTGAAAGAACGGCTACCCAGATTTCCGGGTTGCTGTTGATTTCCTGCCAGGCTTCAAACAGAGCCTGATCCATATCGCCATTGATGGCGTTCAGGGATTTTGGGCGGTTCAGCCGGACGTGGGCAATATGACCTTCACGGTAGAAGTCGACGTTAGACATGGTTCTTATTCCTGTATTTTTTTCGCTGGGGTCAAGGGAGTGGTTCGCTCTGAGCGGTAGAGTTTCATCGACTCCTTCAACCCTATTTCCGCAAGGTTTCGTTTGATGTCCAGCACCGAGGGTGCCATGTGGAGCAGTGCGTCCATCTCGGCAACCGCGGCACCGGCGGAGCGGAAACCCATTGCTTCGGCAGCACGGTTGATGGACAGTTTCTTGATGCGCAGGACTTCCGGTGGCGTCAGGGCAATGCGCTCGGCGAGGCTTTCTACGCAGTCGATGAGTTGGTCTGCAGCCACGCTGTGATTGGCCCAACCCCACTCGACCGCAGTTTTCCCATCGATACTGTTGCCGGGTACGAACGCCATTTCCTTGGCCCGTTTCGCGCCGACCAGCGGAACCCAGAGGGGCGCTACGTAGCCGCCGCCCATGGGAATGGTTGGCTCACCGATCTTGGCGTCATCGGTAACCACGGTGATATCCGCGTACACGCACATCTGCGTGGCTCCGGCGATGCAATAGCCGTGAATGGCGGCGATGATCGGTTTGGGGTGGTCCCACATGGCCACGTAACGATCTACATTGCGCCGCAGGCGTTCGCGGTCGGCAATCGGATCGGGCACGAGGCTGCCGTAGGTGTTGGCCTTGCCAACCTGTCCGATGTCGTAGCCGGCTGAAAAGCCGCGTCCTTCGCCCCTTATGCCAATCACCGGGCCACCTTCGGATGCAAGACGCTTAAGGGCATCGGAAAATTCATCGAGCAATTCGTTCGACAGCGCATTGGCGCTTTCAGGCCGGTTGAGAATCAGCCAGGTAATCGAACCCCGGTGCTCGATACGGATATGTTCGTACGGGTAGGAGGACGTGGCGTTCATCTCAGCTGCGTCCTATCGGCAGGGTCTTCTTGACGTGGAAGTCCTGATCGCCGGTCACGCGCAGTTCGCGGCGCTTGAACTGCCACTTGCCGTCTTTGAGGACGATCACGTCGTGGTACTGGCCCCACACATGGCTATCAGGCATTTCGCGGTTGTAACGGTGCCATGCATAGAGAACAGAGCGCACGTTGGCTTCAACAGGGCTGGTGAAGTCAATGACGATATTGGATACGTGGTGGCTGGTGGCTTTGAAGAAGGATCCAACACCCACCAGGGTCTTGGCATAGGCTTCGCGACCTTTTGCACCAAAGCCGTCTGGGCCGTAGATGACTTCACAATCTTCAGTGAACAGGGCCGCCAGCTCGGCTGTCTGGTTCATGTCCAGGTGGAAAGCATAGGTAAACAGCAGGCGTTCAATGGCCTTGGTTTCGACAAGTATATGCAGCTGGGTTTCTTGATTCATGTGGCGCTCCCGCGTCAACGTTAGAGTTGACTGATACTAAGTATTCGTCAACGTGCGTGTCAACTTCCATTTTGGTTTTCCGTCAGGCTGGGCAGCGGCGGGCCTGGCGGCAGCGTTCTCCAGTGCTGCAACAATGTCCAAGGCCTACTCTGGGTCGATCAGAATTTCGCAATGCCTGTTCTTCTGGGAGGTGACGTGAAAGGCCAGGTCTACGCTGTCCATAAAGCGCTATGACCTGCTGTTTTCGAGTTAGTCAGCCGTAGCTTCGGCGCATTGTCTGTTGCCTGGTAGGCGCTATCGCCCTGGCGGGCTAAGTGGGGAGGATATGCGCTGCGGGGGGGAATGGGTGATTGTCAACGCGTAAGTTGACAGGTGATTTCCCGGATGGTATATCAACGCTGGGGTTGAAAAATCCGACGGATTAGGCTGCAATGGATTGCGATGATTTCAAAACGGAGCGCGGAAGCATTCAAGTGCAGTTTGGCTTGCTAGTGGCTAGCAAACGTCATATGACCGGAGAAGCGATAATGCAAAAACAACAACAAAAAATGGCAAGGTTTGGCGAAAGTCGGTTTAGCCAAAAGAAGCTGGCAACAGCGATTGCCCTTGCGACACTTTTCACATCCAGTGCCTCACAGGCAATCACCCTCAAGTCCGATGGGGACTGGGTGATCAATTTCGATACCACTCTGCAGTGGCTCGCGGGCATGCGTGTGGAGGGACGTGACTCGCGCATCGCTAACAACCCAAACAACCATTCTGCCGACTACAAGTTTGACCGCAATGACCTGGTGACTAATCGCGCGCAGGGTCTGTTCGAGCTGCAGGGTGTCTATCAGGACAGTTTTGGTTTTCGCATGTCTGCCTCGGCTTGGAACGATTTCGCCTACGATGATGATGTCGAGTTCAAACAGGGTTATCTGCCGACCTACAGCGATGGCAAGTACAGCAGCCATACCAAGAAGTACCATATCCGCGGCGCCGAACTGCTCGATGCCTTCGTGTTCGGCAATTTCGATATCGCCGAGCATGCTGCCTCGGCGCGCCTTGGTCGCTTCAGTCAGCAGTGGGGCAATGCGATCTTCTTCGGCTACTCCGGTATTGCCTTCGGCCAGCATCCGGTTGACTTCATCAAGGGCTTTTCCCAGCCAGGCTCCTCCATCAAGGAGCTGATCCTGCCGCGTACGCAGGTCTACGGAACTTTTGAGATCAATGATGAACTGTCCGTCGCTGCCCAGTATTTCCTCGAGTGGCGCGCCAACCGTTTCCCTGAAGCGGGAACCTATCTGGCACCTGCCGATATCCTCTTCGAGGGGCCGGATGTAGGCGGCAGCGTCGTACCTGGCGGCTTGGCCGGGGAGAGTGATGATCCCGATGATATCAATGACAACTTCGGTGTTCGTCTGGATTGGACTCCGGCCTGGGCGAATGGCGATCGCTTCGGATTTTACTACCGGCAATATGATGAACCGGAACCTGTCGCTACCCTCAACTACCCGCAGGTTGAGCTGAAATATGCCAAAAAATCGACCATGTACGCGATGTCCTATGAGACAGCGATTGGCACCAACAGCCTGGGCTTCGAGGTCAACTATCGCAAGGATACCGCGCTGAACTCCGTGTTCCCTGCCGAAGTGGCGACCGGAGATGTGGTCAACGTGCTCGCGAACTCGCTGATCAGTCTGCCCGGTAATTCGCTCTGGGATGCGGCAACCCTTCTCGGTGAGGTCACCTACACGCATCTGGCTGATGTGAATGATGAGGCTACCTACAACGGCGAGGGTTATGCCTGTGACAGCCAAGGTAAGGACAAGAACGATGGCTGTGGTACCGACGATGCAGTCGCTGTTGCGCTGTTTTTCGAGCCGACATGGCTGCAAGTTTTCCCGTCCGTTGATCTAAGTATGCCGCTTTTCGTCCAGTACGGTGTTTATGGCAACCCCGCTTATTCTGCAGGAGCCTTTTATGCCGAGGACTCAGTCATTGCCTCTATTGGCGTGAAGGCCGCCTATCAGCAGAAGCATTACGTCACCCTGCAGTACCAGGACTACCACTGGAATCCAACGGGCCGCGTAGTTAACGGCGCTCCTGGCGGCGATGTCTATGCCGGCGGTAATGGCCCTACCGGTCTGAATGACAAGGGCTGGGTTTCACTTTCTTACAACACCTCGTTCTAAGAGGGGCTGAACCATGCCAAGCATCCACCCTGAAATACCTACAAGCCCGACAGATGCACTTGTTCCAGCAATGATAAGAAGGAAGACAGCCGTGCTGAAAAAAACAATTATCGCCGGGCTGATGCCCGCACTGATTATGTGCTTTGCAAGTGGTGTCTATGCCGCCGTACCCGCCGAAGAAGCAAAACGCCTTGGTGCCGACCTGACCTTGCACGGCGCTGAGAAGGCCGGCAACGCAGATGGCAGCATCCCGGAATATACCGGTGGTCTGCAGCCGGTTCCCGGCTACAACCGCGAGACCATGCAGACCTATATTCATCCGTACAAGGATGAGAAGCCTTTGTTTGCCATTACGGCCAACAACATGGAGCAGTACGCCCAATATCTGACCGAAGGTACCAAGGGGCTGCTACGTAAGTATCCCAGCTACAAGGTCAATGTGTACCCAACCCACCGATCGGCCCGTTATGAAAACTGGGTGATTGAAAACACCAAGGCGAATGCGACAACTGCCGAACTGACCGGCGAAGTCATGGGTGACGCTATCAAGGGCGCCGGCCCTGATGGTCTGCCGCTGCCGGGTGTGATTTTTCCGATCCCGAAGAATGCCTATGAGGTAATGTGGAACCACAAGCTGGCGTTTGCTCCAGCGGTCATGCACCAGCACAACCAGGCTTTTGTGGTTGACTCCAAAGGTGGTGTAAGCACCCTGTCCACGCCGAATCAGTACCATATGCGCCCTTGGTATGATGAGAGTGGCAAGATGCGCAAGGAATCACATGACGCCATCCTGTCCTTCTCGGCGCTGCAAACCAGTCCGCCGCAGTCTGCGGGTGTGACCTTTCTGAACTTCTATCTGCCGACCGCCGACAACGGAGGTCAACTGGTTTGGTTCTACACCCCGGGTCAGCGCCGTGCCCGTCGCGCACCGGACTTTGCCTATGACCTGCCGATTACCTCCTACGGTGGTGTACTGATGTGGGACGAGCTCTTCGGTTTCGTTGGCCGGATGGATCGCTTCGACTTCAAGTTGGTTGGCAAGCAAGAGAAGATCGTTCCTTACAATGCCTATACCTTGACTCAGGAAGTCAACCCGCGTGATGTACTGGGCAAGGAGCATATCGATCCGGAGGCACTGCGCTTCGAGAAGCATCGGGTCTGGGTCGTCGAGGCGGAGCGCAAGCCAGGCGCGCGTCACGTGTATAGCAAGCGTCGCTTCTACATTGATGAGGACAGCTGGCAGGTTGTTGCCTTGGAAACCTATGACGATGCCGGTCAACTCTGGAGGAATGGTTTTATCCAGAATTTTGCGACCTACGATGTGGGTGGTGTGAATAACAATACCTGGAACTTCGATGACCTGGTTGCAGGTAACTACATGCTGATCAATGCCGGCGCATCCCAGCCGGGCCACTGGAATCGCTCCTACACCAGCATGGAAGGCTTGCGTATCGCGCTGACGCCGCGCGCTGTTGAGGCACAGGGCGTTCGTTAATCCCTGACGGATCTGGCGGGGTGGACATTTCACCCCGCCAGATCCTGCTTAACACTCATATGTCGATCCTTGAGCGTTTTGCAGGACGTGAGACACAGATTGTCAGCAGACTTTTTGTGCGCAAGAAACTTCGTTTGAACAAACCGAGTAAACCCGTATGACTACGTCGTGCAAAAAACCGTTCTGGGTTCTTATTCTGTCTTTTCTGATGCTGGTAATACTGGCGTCACCGTCGATGGCTGACTTCAAGGATCCTCTGGATTTCGCCGCCATTGAGCAGAAAAGCCCGCTGGACAGACCCTTTATAGGCAGCGCACAAAGCGGAAATAGTCTGGTCGTTGTCGGGCCAAGAGGATTGATCCTGTTTTCCCATGATGAAGGGGCTAGTTGGGCCCAGGCTCAGGTTCCTGTACAAAGTGACTTGGTCTCCGTCGATATGGCCAGCGAGTCAAAAGGTTGGGCTGTTGGTCATGATGGTGTGATTCTCGCCACTTCCGATGGTGGTGCCAGCTGGGTAAAGCAGCTCGATGGTCTGATGGCCGGCAAGCAGTTCATCAGTTACTACCGTGAGCTTATCGAGCAGGGTGATAGCAGTGTCGAGGGTGCTCTTGAGCTCACCGAGCTCAATTACCGCGATGGCCCGGCGCTCCCGTTTCTTGATGTCTGGTTCCGTGACGAACTGACCGGCTTTGCCGTAGGCGCTTTCGGCAACATTGCGCGCACCGACGATAGCGGCAAGACCTGGATACCGTGGGCGCATCGCATCGCCAATGCAGACGGTTTCCACCTCAATAGCGTGATCGGCATTGGTGAGGATGTCTTTATCGGCAGTGAGCGCGGTACGCTGTTCAGGTTGAATGCCGAGCTGCAGTCGTTCGAAGTAATCGAGACCGGGTATGCCGGTACCTTTTCCGGTATTACCGGTAAAGAAGGGTTGATCATCGCTTATGGCCTGCAAGGGGCGGCCTATCGCAGCACCGACCGCGGCGATAGCTGGGTGGAAGTCACTGAACTGCCGCGCTCCACCATCAACCACGCTTTCCGGCGGGGCAATGACCAGGGCTATGTGTTTGCCAATCAGTCAGGGGCGTTGATCATCAGTGACAAGCACTTCGCAAAGTTCAAGGTAATAGATACCGGTGAGCCCGCTAACTTTACCTCGGCAGTTGAAGTCACGGATCAGCAGTTGGTTGTTACTACCTTGCAGGGACTCGCCAAGGTTTCGCTGACGGATCATAAGATGATCAGAATCGCGACTCAGGAGTAGTGTCATATGTCCAATAATAATTCCACAGTACAGCCTGATTCGCGTGCAGCGGCCAGTCAATTCGATCGGTCATCAGGAACTTTACTTGAGCGCGTGTTTTTTCAAAACCGCATGACGTTTCTGCTGGTTGCGCTGCTTGTAACACTGTTTTTTGGCTTTCAGGCTGCAAAGCTCGGTGTAAATGCCAGCTTTGAAAAAATGATGCCCTCATCCCATGACTACATTCAAAACTACCGTGCCTTTGCAAATAATCTGCGTAGTCTGGGCAACGCGGTTAACGTGGTGGTGGAGAACAAGAACGGTAGTATCTACGAAGCCGGATATCAGCAGACGCTGAGCGAGATCAATGACCGGGTGTTTCTGGTAAAGGGTGTCGACCGGGCATTCGTACAATCCCTGTGGATGGCCTCGGTGCGCTGGACCGCGGTGACCGAAGAGGGCTTTGACGGCGGGCCAGTCATGCCGCCGGATTATGACGGTTCGCCCAAAAGCATCGAGCAGTTGCGTGAAAATGTCGAGAAGGCGGGACTGAAAGGCTCCCTGGTGGCGCTGGACGAGCGTTCCAGCGCGATGTTTGTGCCCTTGCTGGAGCGCGATCCGGAAACAGGCGATCAACTCGATTACAAGGCCTTTACCGACAGCATCAACGCCATAAACGCAGAGTTCCAGAGTCGTGGCGTCGAGTTGCATGTCATCGGTTTTGCCAAGCTGGTGGGCGACCTGATTACCGGTCTGATCGAGGTGCTCGGCTATTTTGTGGTGGCAGCCGTAGTAGTTTCGGTCATTGTTTACTGGTATTCGCGTTGCATGATCAGTACCTCTGTCGTGGTCGGTTGTTCGCTGATCGGAGTAACCTGGCAGTTGGGTGTGATGCAATTGCTCGGTTTTGTACTGGATCCTTTCTCGGTACTGGTGCCTTTCCTGGTGTTCGCCATCGGCGTGTCCCATGGCTCGCAAATGATCAATGGCGTCATTCGGGACATCGGCGAGGGTGCCGACCGCTATGTGGCAGCCCGACTGACCTACAGACGTCTGTGTCTGGCCGGCTTCGTCGCGCTGCTATCCGATGCTCTAGGTTTTGCCGTTATCTCGGTGATCGATATCCCGGCGATCCGTGACCTGGCCCTGCAGGCGACCATTGGCGTCGCGGCGCTGATCATCACCAACCTGCTGTTAATTCCGGTGGTGCTGTCTTTCACCGGCATCAGTGCCCGTGCGGCCCAGCGGGCCTCGATAGTGCAACATGGTGAACACCGTATCAGCAGGTGGCTCGGTCATTTTGCTGAAAAGCGCAATGCCACTGTGGCGCTGGTTGTTGTGGCAATTCTGACGACCGCTGGTTTCGTTCATGGTCTGAAAATAAGCATCGGTGATGTTGATGCAGGTGCGCCCGAATTACGCGCGGATTCGACATACAACATGGATGTGGCCTATATCGGCGAACACTACGGTTTGTCCAATGATCTGTTTGCGGTGATCGTGACCACGCCGGAGGGCGGTCTGGGCAACTTCGAAACCCTGCTGCAGATTGACCGGTTGGAACAGCAGCTGCGCGATTTGCCCGGTGTACAGATCACTGAGTCGGCGGCCAGCGTGGCTCGCAAGTTCACCCCGGCAGGCTTTGAGGGCTCGCCGAAGTGGTACACCATCAGCCGCAGCGCCTTTATCACCAACGATGCAGTGGATAACGTGTTTACCGCGCGTCCAGGGCTGATCAACGATTCGCGTACAGTGGCGCCGATCATCGCTTACCTGAATGATCACAAGGCCGAAACGCTGCAAAGCGTGACGCGGGTTGTCGAGGCCTTTGCGGCTGAAAACAACAACGAACATCGCAAGTTCCTGTTGGCGGCCGGCAACGCAGGGGTGGAAGCCGCCACCAACGAGGTGGTGGCCAAGGCTAATTACCAGATGTTGGGGCTGGTCTATGCGGCGGTGATTTTGCTCTGCTGGATCACTTTCCGCAGTTGGCGTGCTGTAGTGGTGGCAATTCTGCCGCTGGTCGTGGTGTCCACTCTGTCCCAGTCCTTGATGGTGATGCTGGGTATCGGCCTCAAGGTCGCAACCTTGCCAGTGGTAGCATTGGGTGTAGGGATCGGCGTGGATTATGCGCTCTATCTGTTGACCGCTTATATGGTCTTCCTGCGCCAGGGTATGTCAGTCAGGAGAGCTTATACCAACGCGCTGGTGTCTACCGGCAAAGTGGTGTTGTTGGTCGGGGTTACCCTGACAGCCGCTGTGGCCACCTGGATATGGTCGCCAATCAAGTTCCAGGCCGACATGGGCCTGCTGCTAGCCTTCATGTTTCTCGGCAATATGCTGGGTGCGCTGATCATCGTTCCAGCGTTAGCCTGCTTTTTGCTAAAACCTGAGGTGGCTGCCCCGAGAAGCTCTGATGAGGCTGCATTGCAGACTTTCACCGAATCAACGGTTCCCCCCAAAAACTTAGATGAAGCAGCGTTGAAAGCTGACCCCGTATCAACGGCAACTAGCCAAATATCTGCCGCCTGACGCGCTGGATCTTGACCTTGCTTTCTTTCCAAAGTTTATGTGCGCAAAGGGCCGGGGCTAGAGCCGGTGCCCCCCCCATTGCAGTGGTTTTGTAGATGGATAGAGAAGTTTTTTTGTGCTGAAAGTCAACGTATATGTTGAAGTGTGGGCGGCGGCTGGCTACTATTGAAACTAGAAAGGCCTAGGAGGTCATATGAAATTCCATTTGATGCAGACGGGCGTGATCGGTCGTCGCCATGAGCTGGAAGCTGGGATGGCAGGTCAGCGCCCTGAGCTGTATCAGCGCTTTCTAGCTGAAGTGCGTGAGTACGTGCGCCTGGCCGACGGTCTTGGCTATGCAGCTTACTGTCAGCCTGAGCACCACCTTCAAATTGAAGGCTTCGAGATCAACAACCACCCAGGCATGTTCAGTCTCTATGTCGGTCTGCATTCCAAGCGGATGAAGGCCGGGATCATGGGTTACACCCTGCCGACGCACAATCCGGTGCGCGTCGCCGAAGAAATCGCGACCCTTGACCACATGCTTCAAGGGCGCCTGCAGGTGGGATTCACCCGCGGATACCATGCGCGTTGGGTTGACTCAATGGCGGCGCGTCCAGGCGTCAGTGCCACTACCCCGAATAATGCCAAGGCCCGTGATGAGCTTGATGAGCTGAATCGCGAAGTCTTTGAGGAATCGCTGCAGATAATCAAGAAGGCTTGGGCCAGTGATGTCTTTAGTCACAAAGGCAAGCACTGGCAGTTCCCACCGAATGGCGGCTCTGCCGGCCACCCGGCCTATGCCAGCATGGGCAAGGGCCAGGATGCTGATGGCATCGTGCGCCAGATCGGTATTGCGCCGAAGTGCTACCAGAGCCCTCATCCGAAGGTCTACGGCGGCTTTGCCGGCAGTATGCGTACCGTCGACATGTGGGCCCGCGAAGGTGGCAAGCCGATCGTGCTGGCTTCCGATCTGGACTTCTGCGATGCCCTTTGGAACCGCTACGCCGAAACCGCTCGGGCGCATGAGCGTGAGGTTGCTCGTGAAGATGTAGCCGCTTGGGGGGGGTTCCTGATGCTGACTGACGACAAGGACAAGGCCAAGCAGCTGATGGCTGAGCACCAGTGGTTCTGGGACAAGTGGTTCATACCCTTTGGGCAGAAAATGCCGAATGTGCTGATCGGTTCGGCCGACGAAATTGCCGATCAGATTGGTCGTGCCCACGATCGTCTGGGTTTCAACGAACTGTTCCTGATGTTCGGCCAGGGCCACCTGAATCCGGATCAGAACAACGAAGAATTGGAAAAGTTTGCCAGCCTGGTTGCCCCTAGGTTTGCAAGTAAGGATGCCGAAGGCACATTGGTTTAAGTATCTGTGACTGGCAGGTTAGTAGCTCGCCATTGCAGCAGTTCTAGAATAAAAAATGAGAGGAAATGACTATGCAAACCGGCTTTTTTCATACCCCATACAACTTGCCGACCCGCACCGCCCGGCAGATGTTCGACTGGTCCCTCAAGCTGGCACAGGTTTGTGATCAGGCCGGCTTCGCTGACTTCATGATCGGTGAACATTCCACTCTGGCCTGGGAAAATATTCCCTGCCCGGAAATCATCATCGGTGCCGCCGCACCGCTTACCAAGAACATCCGCTTTGCGCCAATGGCGCACCTGCTGCCCTATCACAATCCAGCCACTCTGGCGATTCAGGTCGGTTGGCTGTCGCAGATTCTTGAGGGGCGTTATTTTCTCGGGGTGGCCCCTGGTGGCCACCATACTGATGCCATCCTGCATGGCTTCGAGAGTATTGCCCCGCTGCAGGAGCAGATGTTCGAAGCTCTGGAAATAATGGAAAAGGTCTGGGCCCGTGAGCCGTTTATGGAAAGGGGCAAGTTCTTCCAGGCTGGCTTTCCCGGTCCGGATACCATGCCGGAGTACGATGTCCTGCTTGCCGACAACAGCCCCTGGGGTGGGCGCAAGGCGCTGGAAGTCGCAGTCACTGGATTGACCAAAAACTCCTCATCCCTGAAGTGGGCGGGTGAGCGCGATTACAGCCCGATTTCCTTCTTTGGCGGGCACGACGTCATGCGTTCGCATTACGACACCTGGTCTGCGGCTATGGAGTCAAAGGGTTTCACCCCGGAGCGCTCGCGCTTCCGAGTTACCCGCGACATTTTCATTGCCGACACCGATGCCGAAGCGAAAAAACGCGCGATGGCCAGTGGTCTGGCAAAGAGCTGGGAGCATTATCTGTTCCCGATCTATAAGAAGTTCAACCTGTTCCCCGGAATCATTGCAGACTCTGGCGTGGATATTCACCCCAGCCAGGTCGGCATGGACTTCCTTGCCGAGCATGTATGGCTCTGTGGCTCGCCGGAAACCGTTACACGCAAGATTGAGCGCATGGCGGAACGGACCGGTGCCTTTGGTCAAGTCATTGTCAACTCACATGACAATATCGACAACCCGGAACCCTATTTCGAGTCGTTGCAGCGCTTGGCACAGGAAGTCATTCCAAAGGTAAAAATGCCCTAAAAAAAAGCCTAAGCGGTGCCTTTTTCGGGTTGGATTGCTAGCTCTGATAAGAACAGGTGGCACCAAGGATCAAGGTACTCTGATCTCCCTGAGGCGATCAGAAAAAAAATGGCTGCCGTCTGGCGGCCATTGTTATCTTTCATATGGGTTGACTGATAAGGGGGGGGATATATATGTCCTGCATTGACCTCGCCGGACTGTTTTCCGTTGCCGGCAAAACAGTACTGGTTACCGGTGGAGCCAAGGGCATCGGTGCAATGATTACTCGCTGTCTGGTGGAGGCAGGCTGCCGCGTATTGGTCGCGGGGCGTGATCATGCTGCGGCAGACAGTCTGAACCATGAACTGGCGGAGTACGGTGGGTTCGAGTTCATCGAGTGTGACCTTGCGCGCGATGAGCAGTTGGCGAATCTGATTCGAAACGTTCAGGGCAGCTGTTCTCAGTTGGACGCCCTGATTAACAACGCCGGTGTATTTCATGCACCGCCTCTGGGCTCTGTCACTGAGCAAGACTGGTCTGCGGTAATGAGCCTCAACCTGCAAGCACCGTTTCTGTTGGTCCAGGCACTGTGTCCTCTGCTCGAGGAGGCCGGCACGGCAGAGGACCCAGCACGCATCATAAATGTCGGGTCAGTGGGCGGGATTCTTGGGAAAAGTTACGGGGGCGCATATGCCTACGGTTGCAGTAAGGCTGCCATTCATCAGCTTAGCCGTACGCTCGCGTCAGATTTGCGCTCGCGCAATATCAATGTCAACGCGATTGCCCCGGGTTACTTTCCAAGTGATCTGACTGCAGGAGTCATCGCTGATGCTGAGGTTGAGCGGGCTGTGCTTGAGAGTATCCCCGCCCATCGCTTTGGCAATGCGCCAGATATTGGCGGCACTGCTATCTATTTGATCTCTCGTGCAAGTGCCTATCTCACCGGCTCGATTATTGCTCTTGATGGAGGTTTGACAGTCGCCCCTTGAACCTGACAGGGTCCACATTCGGATAATCCGTTTTCTGCATCTACCCTGCGGTTGTGGAGCTTGGAGGTTGAATTTATATCTAAGAGTTAAAATAAATTCACTATTGAATGTTTGAAAATATAGCGTTAAGGACTATGTCCACCATCTTTTCTTGCAATTCTGGATATTTCTCCTGCTCCTCATTTCTTTTGCTCGATGTAAAGCAAGCAGTGCCCAAAGTGCCTATCCATAGTAACTGGACTGCCTCGTGAGCGGGGCAGTTGAGAATTCCTGCTTCATATAGCAGCGATAGATCAGCTTCAACTGTACGTAATGTTTCGGCAACGGTGGCAGGGGGCTCACCAGCTAGAATTTGTTGGATAACTATCCTGCACATAAGCGGTTCTTGATGAGCAAAGTGGTTGAAAGCACCCCAGCCGTTTCTTAGCCCTTGTTGTGGTCCCCCCTCTTTTTCCCCCCGAAGATAAGCTTCAGCTACTTGTTCATAGGTTTCATCAATGGCAGCTCGGTGCAGCCCTGTCAGATCACCAAAGTAGTGATAAATTGTTGGTGCGCCGACACCGGATAAGGCACATATGGCGCGCGAACTCGCTCCCTCACGCCCTTCAGTGCTTAGCAAGTGCCGAGCTACCTCCACTAGGCGCTTCTTTACATCAGTTATATCGTTGCTTCGATCCTTCATCCTTTGAGAAACAACCGATTTCATGTAGCTAACCTCAGCGTAAAATTAAAAAAATAGTATAAATTTGTGCTTGTATATTCCGGCTTGGAATAAACGGATTTGAATTTCTCCCCTGCCCGAGGGCTCTTGCATCGAGCCACTCCAGCAACGACAGAATTTCAGCTTAACGAATGTTAAGGTGACAAGCACTAAAATTCTATCAACGTTTTGGTTGACATTCAGTATAACGGCGTTATAGTGAATGACGCTGGCATCTGCATACCTCCAGCAGTAAATACGCGTTGCCTACTACCCACTCAGAGGAGACAACAACCATGGCAATGGAAACTGGTTTGATCTTTCACCCCTACATGCGTCCCGGCCGTACTGCCAAGCAAACCTTTGACTGGGGTATTAAAAGCGCTGTGCAGGCGGATAGTGTTGGCATCGATTCCATGATGATCTCCGAGCATGCCTCGCAGATCTGGGAAAACATCCCCAACCCTGAACTGCTGATTGCCGCTGCCGCACTGCAAACCAAAAATATCAAATTCGCACCCATGGCCCATCTGCTGCCGCATCAGCACCCGGCCAAGCTGGCGACCATGATCGGCTGGTTGTCGCAGATTCTGGAAGGCCGTTATTTCCTCGGTATCGGCGCCGGCGCTTATCCGCAGGCCTCCTACATGCACGGTATTCGCAACGCCGGCCAGTCCAATACTGCGACTGGCGGCAACGAAACCGTAAACCTGAATGACATGGTCCGTGAGTCCCTGTTCATCATGGAGAAAATCTGGAAGCGTGAGCCCTTCTTTTTTGAGGGCAAGTACTGGGACGCGGGTTATCCGGAAGAACTTGAGGGCGCTGAGGGTGACGAGCAACACAAGCTGGCTGATTACAGCCCTTGGGGTGGCAATGCGCCTGAGATCGCGGTAACCGGTTTCAGCTACAACTCGCCGTCCATGCGTCTGGCCGGTGAGCGCAACTTCAAGCCAGTTTCGATCTTCTCTGGTCTGGATGCACTGAAGAGGCACTGGGAAGTATATTCCGAAGCGGCTATCGAAGCAGGGCATACCCCGGATCGTTCACGTCATGTGGTTTCGCACACAGTTTTCTGTGCTGATACTGACAAGGAAGCTAAGCGCTTGGTTATGGAAGGGCCAATCGGTTATTGCTTCCAGCATTACCTGATCCCGATCTGGCGTCGATTTGGCATGATGGACGGCTATGCCAAGGATGCAGGTATCGATCCGGCTGATGCCGATCTCGAGTTCCTGGTTGATCACGTCTTCCTGGTTGGCTCGCCTGATACTGTGAAGGAGAAGATCAGTGCCCTGTTCGAGGCAACAGGTGGCTGGGGTACGCTGCAGGTAGAAGCGCATGATTACTATGATGATCCGGCGCCTTGGTTCCAGTCTCTGGAGCTCATTTCCAAAGAGGTTGCACCAAAGATCCTCTTGCCCAACAGTTGAAGGCTTTTATCGTAAACAACCGGCGACTGCATCTTGTCAGCAGTCGCCGGGCTCCATTTATGGGGGTTGTCCTAGCCCGGATTTCTCATGAAGTCAGCAGGCGCGGCCGGCGGAGTCTCGGTGTATCAACAGCCTGCCTTCCACCGCTCAAAATTGATCGTTTTTTATTCAACTCCCGCGTATTGGGCGCAATGCCCCCTTTCCCCCATTGAGTCGGGCCGGGGGCGCCCGCCTGTTCAGGTCGGCTTGAGGCGGGCAACCAGCCCCGCAAAGAGTTCCTGATGCGGATAGGCCTCGCTGATCAGCACGCGGATGCGCCGGCTGTTGCGAATGATC
>JAWWDH010000006.1:0-29940 GCA_033720015.1 Pseudomonas sp. | reverse complement strand
GATCACCAACCCGGAATGCCGTCAGTACCTGCTGCGGCAGGCGTTCGAAGAGGCCATCCACACCCATGCGTATCAGTACGTGATCGAATCGCTGGGCATGGACGAAGGCGCGATCTTCAACATGTACCACGAGATCCCCAGCGTCGCGAAAAAGGCCGCCTGGGGCCTCAAGTACACCCGCTCGATCTCCGACCCGACCTTCAACACCGGCACGGTGGAGACCGACCAGGAACTGCTGCGCAACCTGATCGCCTACTACTGCGTACTGGAAGGCATCTTCTTCTACTGCGGCTTCACCCAGATCCTCTCCATGGGCCGGCGCAACAAGATGACCGGCGTCGCCGAGCAGTTCCAGTACATCCTGCGCGACGAATCCATGCACCTGAACTTCGGCATCGACGTGATCAACCAGATCAAGATCGAAAACCCGCACCTGTGGGATGCCGCGATGAAGGACGAAGCGACCCAGATGATCCTGGAAGGCACCCAGCTGGAAATCGAATACGCCCGCGACACCATGCCGCGCGGCGTGCTGGGCATGAACGCCGCGATGATGGAGGACTACCTCAAATTCATCGCCAACCGTCGTCTGACCCAGATCGGCCTGAAGGAAGAGTACCCGGGCACCACCAACCCGTTCCCGTGGATGAGCGAAATCATGGACCTGAAGAAGGAGAAGAACTTCTTCGAGACGCGGGTTATCGAGTATCAGACGGGTGGGGCGTTGAGCTGGGATTGATTAAAGCTTACTCACTGAGAGATTAAAAGCGCTTTACCTGAAATGGATGTTTGGGGTGGCGAGTTAAATTAAGAGCCCCGCCTAGTGCGGGGTTTTTATTGGACGTAAAGCGGCAGAAAAATAACTCAACTACAAGCCACACATAGCGAAACATACCAGCATTATAATCCTGAAAAAATATTTATCGCTCAAGACCGCACCCACCACTCCAAATCGGAAGAAAGCGAAATACGCGCTCCCGCTTGGGGCGACAGACTAAATATTTAATGAGTAGCTGAGCATGAGCGAACGAAAAAAAACAATTCTCTACGCAATAGTCCCAGCAATTATCGCCGGAATCTTTGCAGTTTCTCCGAAACTATACGATGAGCTTACTGAACCACAAGCAGTTCTCGAATACGACATTTCCAAAGGCCCCATACTTAACACTGACAGCGGTTACAAGTCCATATATTCAATAAGAGTATCTAATAACGGAAAGAAGCCACTAACTGAAATAAACGCATTAATAAAAAACAATGGAACCATTGAAGCCATAAACACTTACGAAAACACTGGACTATCACCAACAATTAAAGACACCCCCACAACTGTAACGGTAAAAACCTTACACCCAGGTGAATCATTCACCATATCATTAATGCTAGTCACCCCTAACAACAGCAATCAACTTGACTTTATTTTGAGAAGCAAGGAAATACTTGGAACTTTATTTAAACCTGATGATGCCGGAAGAACAAAGAAACTAGACATTTTCAGCGGTATAGCCAGCGCACTATCTGTATTCATTATGGCGCTATATTTCATGTCAAGAGCGAAAGGTGGTAAATCACTTGGACCATTTAACACTCACAAAACAGATATCCTTTTCTATATCGCCGCCAAATACGGTTTCACAGACATCGTTAAGCAACTCGGAATAAACGAGGAAAATGTTACATATTTAAGATTTGGCGACATGCTGTACGCAACAGCAATACTTGACGAGTCAGACATTAGAAAAAATGCGATCATGGCATTAAAGTGCATGCTACTAATTGAAAAAATGGCCGAAACGTCCAGAAAACTAATAATACGAAATATTAAAAATCTAGAAAATGATTTTTCAAATGAAGAAATTTTATTTTTAGGAAAAAAAGCATCAAGCATTTCCAACTTAATCGAACTGAGAGAATCCGTTGACAGATACACAGATAGCCCAGCAGCTTTCCTTACAAGCGAAGACCATACTAATAGCCAATAACTAATAGCCAACTGCCAACAAAGAAAATGGGAACCAAAGAAAATGGGGACAATTTTATTTTCTGCGCTGTCCTCTTCTACTGGTTTCGCCCTTACGGCGAGTTACTTTCTCTTTGCTTGTGCAAAGAGAAAGTAACTAAAGAGAAAGCACACCCGACATCCGGGTTTCGCTGCGCTCAACTTCCCTCGCTCCGGCGCTGTTCCGAGGGTCGTCACGGTGGGCCATCCCTGGCCTAGGCGGCCCCGCCCATCGTTCCTCTTTTGGCATCCATGCCAAACGCCCCTCTACACAGCACCGCCACTACTCGCTGCGCTCGCCCTGCGGACCAGCCTGCGGCTGTTACTTCGCTTCGCTACGTTTCGGCCTCCTGACGGGATTCGGGGTCGCGTTGTCTGGACGACTTGTGGAGGACAGAGCGAACAGCAAAAGCAGAGCGTGAACGCATCGTGGCCGTGGGCCGCTCCTACAAGGCCGGCGGGTATCCGTAGATTAGGAAGATGGGTTGAGCGCAGCGATACCCATCACAAAGCTGCGTGCCGACGGCCGTTGGCGAGGCTGGACTATCACGCCGACGCTAGACACCTGAGATAAACCATTATCGGCATCGATGTTTACCATCAGCTCAATGAAGTTCTCTTAAAAAACTCGGGCGTACCATCTGCTCCATCAACCAATAACACCCCGGAGCACACCATCATGAAACGCCAACTCATCCTCAGCTTTGCTTTCTCTGTACTGGCAGCCAACGTTTTTGCTGCTTCCTCTGCTCAACCAGTGGTCGCTGAAGGTGGTTCCGACCGCTTGATCGAAAGCCGCGTCGCCGAAGGTGGTTCCGACCGCCTGATCGAAAGCCGCGTCGCCGAAGGTGGTTCTGACCGTCTGATCGAAAACCGCGTCGCCGAAGGTGGTTCCGACCGCCTGATCGAAAATCGCGTTGCCGAAGGTGGTTCTGACCGTCTGATCGAAAGCCGCGTCGCCGAAGGTGGCTCTGACCGTCTGATCGAAAACCGCGTTGCCGAAGGTGGTTCTGACCGCCTGATCGAGAATCGCGTTGCCGAAGGTGGTTCTGACCGTCTGATCGAAAGCCGCGTTGCCTAAGGTAGCTCCGACTGTCTGATCGAGAACCCCGCATGACTACATCGGAACTGCTGCCAGAAAGAAAGCCGGCCCAATCAGCCGGCTTTTTTTCGCGTGCGCGATTTGACCGTCCCCACGCTCCGAAAAACAATCGGGGACAGACCACGATTTCCGTTAACCGCTATTACGGGTTTAACCCTTACGGCGAGTCACTTTCTCTTTACTCGCTTCGCTCGCCCTTCGGGCCAGCCTGCGGCTGTTACTACGCTTCGGCCTCCTGACGGGATTCGGGATCGCGTTGTCTGGACGATTTGCGGAGGACAGAGCGAACAGCAAAAGCATCGCGGCCATGGGCCGCTCCTACCGAGCCGGCTGGTATCCGTAGATTTGGAAGATGGGTTGAGCGCAGCGATACCTGTCGCAAAGCCGTGGCTCTGCTTTTATTCATCGATGCGGCCAACTCACTTACCCCACAAACACTCGCTCTCGATGCCACGCGACCAGTTCAACGCTCGGCATAAACCGCTCCGGCAATTCGATCTGCCGGCCGGCAAGCGGCAACAACACTTCTCGCACAAACGCTTCGTCGCGCTGGCGCAATGACGCCGAGAGGATCACCGCGTATTCATCCGTCAGCGCTATCAGGCCTTGATCGAAGGCGCGGTCATGCAGCGCGGAAAGGCACAGGCCATTGGCAGGATTCAGGCGATTCGCCTTGTCCTGACTCCAAGGCACGATATGACTGGCAAGCAACAAGCGCGGCTCTGCCAAGCCGGACATGCAGCACTTCCCTCGGTAACTGCTCAGCACTGCCTTACGGAAGAACTGCTGCTTGATGCGCTGCTCGACTATCACTTGCCGCGTTTCGCCGATGTAGTCGGCAGTCAGGTCATCTTCGATCGAGAGGGCTACAGCGCCAGCGCCGGTAACCAACCCTGCCCTCAAACGTTCGCACTCTAGCGCCAGACCTTCCCAGTCCGCATGAAACTGATCCCAGACGTCTTGATCGAGCTTGGATGCACCACCCAGCCCCTTGCGCCCACTTGCGGTAATAGCGGGGTCAAGGCTGGCGAAATTGACCAATTTCATCGCCAGCGCCGACGGCGTTCGACCGATAAGGCCGGCGAGCTGAATAATCTCTGGGTTGCGCTGATGCAGCCGACCAAAAGGCAGCTGGCAATACAAATGGAATGCCAGCTTCAACTCGTCTCGGCTCCAGCGGTTGCTACCCACTATGAACGACTCCTTTTATATTAATGTTCGGCGCCATGAAACTTTTTAGTCTATTAAGGTCCACCCGGCACAGACCCAATTTAAATTCGCTGGTAACAGGTAGCGATTACTGGCACTGGCCAGACGCATATTCGCGGCGGCCTCGGCACATGCAAAAAGCTGCTTATTCTGCTCCGTAGTCGGTCCGAGCGCAGCCGATTGTGCCGGCTCCAGCAGCCATTGACTAACCACCTGATCATTAAGTTGTGCTTGCGCTCCCCCCACCTGAATGGCGACGAACTCCTGGCGCATGCGTTTACCTTGCGGGCTTTGCCAGCGCAACATGGCGCCTATCAATGCACCTTTGCCCAATTCGGGGGCCTTCAGCACTGCTGCCAGCCCGCCAAAATCGTACTCACGCGCCTTACGCAGCAAGTACTGCATCAGCATCGAGTTGAGGTCGAGCATATGAGTGTCCGGTCGGTTTGCAGCCAGAAGACGATCAAGAGTGACGTCCATGCGCTGTGACGCCTTGAGCGACATACCCATCTCACTCATCACGTCTTCCGGTAGGCGGATGCGCAGCAATTTGTTCTTGTGGGTACGTTCCGTGACTTCCACACCCAGCTGATCGAACATACCAAGGACAAAACTGGTGAGGTGGTCAAAGGTGATCACCAACTCATCGCGCAACTCACTAGGGTCGCTACTGGCAGCATACTCAAAGAGCTCGCGCTGTTTGGCGGCGGCGGTGCGTGCCTGACGCAAGGCCTCGTCGATACGCTCACTGGTACGCTCGATGCCTTCGCGGGTTGCGGCCTGAAGAATGTCTTCAACGTCGATCAGCTCGGCCAGCTCACCGAGAATCTCGTCTTTTAAGCCGTCGTTGAATTCATGCTTTTGTACTTGGGCGAGATCGTTGACCACGCTGTCGATACGCTCGTACATCAGATCAATGATGTTCTGATCCATGGTGTCAGGCTGATGAATATTGAACACCACGACCTTTTTCTTCTGCCCGTAGCGATACAAGCGGCCAATGCGTTGTACCAAGCGCATCGGGTTCCAGGGCAGATCGTAGTTGACCATGATGTGACACTGGCGCTGCAAGTTGATGCCTTCACCGCCGGCCTCGGTGGAAATTAGAAACTTGCCCTCATCCTCAAAGCGACTGATGGCCTCGCGACGATCGGCATGCCCCATTGAGCCGTTGATCAGCTCGACCGTCCCCTCACCGAAGTGAGTCCGCAATGCATCACGCAGATAGTTTTGTGTGGAGCGGTACTCCGTGAAGATCAGTACCTTCTCCGTCGAGTTAGCGGTGAGAATTTTGCGAATCACCTCATCAATAAACAGTTGCAGCTTGCGGTCATTCGCCTTGAGGCTTGCGGCCTCTTCGATCAGCTCGCGCAGCAGCTGAATTTCGCCAGCAAAAAACTCTTTAGCGTCGTTTTTGAGTTGCTCTTCCCACTCACCAAAGTAACGATCATCTACAGGACAATTTGCAACCTGACCTTCGTCCCACTCGTTCTGCAAGCGACTTAACCGATTACACAATGCGTTGTGAATGGCTGCCGCACTGGAAGCTGCAAGCTTGCGATACACCGTCATCACAAATCCAATTGCATTGCCGGTACGTCCTTGCGCCTCACCTGCGGCATAACCTTTACGCAGGTAGGCTTGCAGAGTTTTATCGAACTCCTGTGACTCATCACTGGCCGGTACTTGCATGGCGCTGGTGATCTTACCCTGGAAAATAAAGTTGCCCTCGGCATCGGTCACATCGGCTTTATGGTTGCGGTAGACCATGTCACGCAGGATTTCAGGCTTGAGGTTGAGCGTGAGTAAGTCCCGGCTTAGCTCCGGTCGCAACAATTGCAGCAAGGCTATGAATTTATCCTGCATGCCCTGATGTGGCGTGGCGCTGAGTAGCAGCATATGTTTAGTTTTACTGCGCAAGCTGGCCGCCAGATCGAAACGTGCGGAGCTATCGAGCTTCTGACCATACTGGCGGCGACTGAGGCGATGACCTTCATCGAAGATCACCAAGTCCCAAGGCTCGGCCTGCATTAAGCTGCTGAGATGATCGTCCTGCTTAAGACGATCCATCGAGCCGATCACACAGTCGTGCATTTTCCACTGGCGTGGTTCATTGATAGAAAAATCTTCACCATAAATCTCAAAGCCTTCCAACTTGAACTTGTAGTAAAGTTCTTCCTGCCACTGCTTAGTCAACCCCGCAGGGGTAATCAGTAAAACTCGCTTAATCAACTCACGCTGTTTTAATGCGTTTAATAGCATACCGGTTTCGATAGTTTTACCGAGGCCCACATCATCGGCTATTAACCAATTGAAATTGCCAGAAGCGAGGATGTGGTGCACCAAGTTGATCTGATGGGGCAACGGCTCGATGTCCAAATGAGAGAGAGCCCCCGTATTCTCGTTCCAAGTTTCGATGGCATGCGCCAACATGCGAAGACGCAGACGCTCCGCATCCAATTCCCTACCGGTACCGCCAGTGATGAAGCGGTGTCTGGCGCCCTTGAGCTGACGAAGATGCTGGTAAGGCAACCAGTGACGTTCGCCACTCTCGGGGAAATCCACCAGTGCTTGTTGGCTACCCGCAAGAGTTCGCTGCTGCATGATGCTGCCGATGCCCAGAGAGCGTATCCCTGTACCAGGGGTTGCATCTTGCACATCCATGCCATTTTGGAAGCCGGAACTGACATGACTGGCGGCAACCATCCCTACCGACTTCTCCGGGGTAAACCACTGAACTTGTAGCTTTAGTCCGTCCTCCATTTGGACAGCCATTTTGACCATCCCGCGCCGGGCTGATTCTCCACTTGGCAACGGCTGGCTGACCCAGCATCCGGGAACATGAACAAGGGATTGCTCAGCCATCAATTAAATCCTTTCCTTGGGCGAAACCGAATTGAGCCAAGTGCTCTTGGAGGTTTTCGGGATTGGGGAGTATTTTGTATATTTTTCTGGTGGACTGACTAGATTCATCATCCTGTACTTGCAGCTCTTCAGTTTCATCGGGTGACAGCTGCTCGCTATGCTCACCATGCAAGTCTTCTTTGCTCGCTTTGGTCGTCACCGAGTAAACTTCTACAGGCAAAGGTTTATCCGTTACGTAGCATGATGGTTCCTGCGGATGTTTGGTTTGGAACACACCGTAATCACGCAATATAGAAATGTGCTCGATTTCAAGCGAATCACTAAGCCCGAGATCACTGTACTCCTCAACAGGCAATTCAAAGGGAGTGCCGAAGCTGAATGGCTGGTTAGCTGGCAGGCAACCTTGAAGATTGGCCATGCGATACCAAAGAAACCTATTAAATGAGCGGAAAGCCTTTTTCAAGGTTGGTTTCTCATACCAATACTCAAATAGCACCTCAATGAATCGCTCTAACTCTTCTATTTGTGGCAAAGAATCGAAAGACCGCACCACAAGCAACGCAGAGGGCCAAGAAAGAACGTATTGAGAAAGTTTGCTTGAGCCATTCTTATCGAACGCGATCCAATAGTAATCATTTTCAATCCAAATAATTTTTAGGTGAGTCGCCAAAATCAGCTCACCAGGAGTCATACCCTTTTCCATCTCGCGCTCAAGCGCCATCCGGGTCTGGCCCCATCCACTCATGAAGAATATCTGCTGGATCAAAGGCAGGGTACTGATGGGCCAATTCATCTTACCGATCAACTCTGCGGCCTTCTGGGTTGCTCGATCCTCGCGGCTCAGTTTTTTGCTAAGCAGATCATTTTCTTCCGGTATTTCATCCAGCTGGTCGTAGAGCTCATCAGGGTCGAACGCATAAGCCGCGTAGTCATCCTCAATATCTCGGAATCCCTCATCGTTAAGCTCTAACTCATCGAGTGTGGCAACACTCTCTGCTTCAACGATGGTCAGAAGTTCAAGTTCACCATCATCAAAGTCAGCATATTCATCATCTGTATCTGACCCAACATCTAAAGCTGCTGGCGAAGAAAAATTAAACTCTGACTGCATGCCCACAATCCATTCAGAGTCATTATCCTCATCTAAGAAATCATCATCTTTCAACTGCGGAACAAACTCTTTGGCTGAAGATTTTATAGCTAGAGCTAGGGAGTCAACACCATGGGATTTATGATTTTCAATCTGCTCAGTTATCAGATGAGCAGATTGCCGAGCATCAGGGCTATGACCGCCGCGTTTGATCATGATTTTTATAGCGCTTTCCTGGCCTTCTGTTTCAATAGGATTGCGCGGTTTTTTCAAACAAAGAGTTTTCGGACCGCCCGAAAAATTGTCTAACTCCTCATCATTGACGGTGTTCGCTTCAGCTTTTAGCTGTTCATCAAATTCTTGAGAAGCTAGTATCGCAATGACTGTCGCCTGACTCTCTTCTCTTGCGCTCAGTGGCTGACCCGACACTTCAACTAACTGTGACTTATCCATCACAAATGAATTTGATTCTCCCGAGACTAACTCCCGGCTATCGATCGGAGACGTTACAACAGGTTGAATAAGCTCATCCGGTTCAGTTGACTCACTAACTGATGTGATTCTGAGTTGCGTCTCATCGGGATCACTCCCATGGCATAACAAAGACTCATCATTTCCCAACCCAGGCAATAGAACTGCAGCAGCATCTATCTCAGCCAACCAAGCGTCTGCGTGACTGTTGCGTTGAGTACCCGAAAAGCCCTCTGCTTCTAACAGATCAAGATCATCAAAGCTGTTTGAGCCCAATGCAATAAATTCAAAATCAACGTCATCAATGACATCTTCTGTGGCTAATTTCGCAGAAAACTCGGCCGACTCCATGGCAGGCTCAATAAATGCGGATATCTGTCTTCTTGCGTGCAAGGCTCGCTGCATAACTTTTGCAGCGTCCTGCGGACGGAGCTCCAGCATATAAATTCGTCCGAGCAGATCGAGCAGCTCCGGCTCTTCACCCACCTTGGGGTTTTCCTCAATAAGCTGGGCGGCCGCTTGAAGCTTACCCGCTGTGACTAACTCATTGACTTGGCGCAGCAACACTTCTCTGCTCTGTATCTTGCTACGTAGAGAGAGGGCTCTAGAGGGCTTGCGCTCTTCAAACAGCAAAACCATTTGTAGACGACGCTTTATTAGCCCCGCTGCACGATGATTCTGCAGATGATCTTTGAGTAACTGACGAGCAGCTAAATGCTGACCATCAGTTATAAAACTGCTGATTGCCAAAAGCAAAGCTTCGGAGGAATGGCCTTTCAGGCACTCCTGAATCTTGGACACCAGCCAAGAAACCTCCAGCCTGGTTGCCAGCGCCCATAATTTGTCTAGAAGTGCGTCCCAATCCATCCTTAGCTCCAAACTCTCAACAGAGTCGAGTCAAAATCACAGCCATTGACCTGGAAACGGAACATCTAGAAATATGCCCCGGGTCTTATCTTGACAAATTTGGCAAATACTAGAGGCCCTAGAGCTAGCGTTCCGTATTGCAGAGCAACGCCTGAGAAGAGCATCCCTTGGATTACCACTGCCTGCCTTAGCGGGATGACAACCACATTATCCAGACTAACCCTAGGGGTAAAGGCAAAGTGCCTTGATGGTGGATATTTAGTTGTCAGACTGGTCAATTTAGAGCCACCTCGCTCACTCATTTTGCAGCCCACCAGGCTCTACCTGATCTCAATACTCTAATCATCGAGCCTGATCAGCATCGCTCAACACCACCTGCAGCAGCTCGACCTTCCTCTGCAACTGCACCACCTGGGCCCGCTCGGCGCGGACGGCCGAGCGCAGCTCTCGCTCATCGCGTTCGAGCCGCTGCAGACAGTCACGCTGCCTGGCGTTGAGCCGACACTGGGCGACCAGCAGCGCTTGCAGGTGCTGGCCGTGCACCAGCAGCAGCGCGGCCAGCAGGCCCAGTACCAGCAGGCCGCAGGCGGCGATCCCCATAAGTGCCCAATTCGCTGTCATGCCGTCCATGTCCGTCTCTCCCGCAGCCGGGTTTCCGCTTGAACCCATGCTATGTAGTCTTTCTTTACCCATCTAGAGTGTTTACTTGTACAGGTAAAGTTTTCGCACGGGAGCAGCGAGCATGGGCACCGTTGATTTGCTGCCCACAGGCAGCATCATCTTTACCAGCAGCGAGTAGCCCGGATACCCACGGTGGAAAACGCGCCGCGGTTTTCCGCCCTATCGCCCCAACATTGCGCAAGGCCGCCGGACAGCCGCCAGGATGGGCACGCTCGGTCCGGGCTTGCTCGACTGGCGGGCGGCAGGTGTCGCTAGAACCCCCGTGCCAGTACGATATCGAACACCCCGCCGCGCCCCTCGCCGTCCGCCTGCAGCGCAATCACGCTGTCCGGGTGGCCGCTGGCCCAGGGATCCTTGGCGATGTAGGGGTCGCCCTCGAAGTACAGCTGCAGGGTCACCGGCACATGCAGTGACTCCATCACCCGGAAGTGGATATGCGCCGGCCGCGTGATCCCGGCGTAGCGTTCCAGCCCCGGCAGATCCGGTGGTACCGGGTAGCGGCCGGGCATTACCGTCTCGATGCGGTAGCGGCCCTGGGCGTCGGTGTAGAGCATCCCGCGCAGGTGGAAATTGCCCTTGTCGGTGAAGTTGCCCGGCGTCTGGGTGTCGTACAGGCCGGTGCTGTTGGCCTGCCAGACCTCGACCAGGGCGTTGGCAACCGGCGTGCGGCAGTCCGCGCTCAGCACCGTGCCGCTCACCACCAGTCGCTCGCCGGGCTCCTCCGGGCCGGCCAGTTTCGCCAGGAAAGGCGCGCCGAAACGGTAGTAGGGCCCGAGGATGTCGCCCTCGGCAGGCCGACAGATCTGCCGCGCCAGGGCCGGCGAGGCCAGCAGGCCACCGCCGAGGATGACGCCACCATAGAGAAAGTGACGCCGCGAAATGCCGGCGCCTGCCATTTGCCGCTTGTCCATCTCCGCCTCCTGGCCGGGACATGCCCCGGTCGTGACCATGCCTGCACGTCAGGCGCAGCGGCGCATGTGAAGGGCCTGGCGTGTATCAATTCAGTCTAGTGAGTAACCCGGATATCCACGCCGGAAAACGCTGTGCGGTATCCCACGGGGTGGCGGTCATTTGTAGGGTGGACAACGCGCCGCTTGTCCACCCTGGTTTCCAACACCGAGGACAATAGGGGACACCCATCAGCCGGCCAGGCCAGCGCCGACGATGGCGATCTTTTGCTTGCGCATGAATGACTCCAGCAAACAAATACGGGCGTCCTAAAACGCCCGTAGTGCATCACGGCTTTTCGAAGGCCGCGACGGCGTCGAACACCCGAGCACTGTAGATCAGCGCTGCTCCGGCATTCAGTGCGATGGCCACGCTCAAGGCCTCGGCAATTTCTGCCTTGGTCGCGCCATGCTTCAGTGCTGCTTGGGTGTGTACCGAGATACAACCATCGCAACGAGTCGTCACTGCGACGCACAGTGCGATCAGTTCATGGGTTTTCGGCTCCAAGTGCTTAGCCGGCACGTGCCCGAGAGCGTTCAGCCCGCGCATAGCCTCCGGAGCCAACTTGCCGAACTCACCGACGCGGCCCATAAGGTTGGCGAAATAATCCTTCCAACTCTTCATCTGCGCTGGCCCTTTAATTCCGGCCGGCGGTAACACCACCATCGACTGGCAGTACGGTACCGGTGATCCAGGAGGCTTCTTCCGAGGCGAGGAACAAGATGGCCGAAGCCACATCGGCAGGTTGTCCATTGCGCCCCAACGGATGGAAGGCATTGAAGGTCGGCAGCACTTCCTTGACCTGCTCTGCATCCATAAAGGTGCCGTATACCGGAGTCTCGACAACGGCCGGGGCTACGGTGTTGATGCGGATGCTCGAAGCTGCCAGCTCGATGGCCAGGTTGCGGGTCAGGGCATGCACGCCGGCATTGGCGGCGGAGTAAGCAGCCGACGGTGTGGCACCGATGGCCTGGATGGCCCACAGCGAGCCGGTTTGTACGATGGCGCCACCACCGCGCTGCTGCATGGCTTTGGCTGCGGCCTGGGCCATGAAGAATTTGCCCTTGAGGATGGTATCGAGGAACCAGTCGTACTCGGCCGGATTTACTTCCAGGAACGGCTTCGGATTGAATACCCCGGCGTTGTTGACCAGGATGTCCAAACCACCGAACTCATTCACCGCCAAATCGACCAGCGCCTGAGCGGTAGAGGGTTGGGCGATGTCGCCGGCCAACGTACGCACATGGCTGCCACTGGCATCGATCTCGCGGGCAGCCTGCGCCAGCTTGGCCGCGTCGCGACCGCCGATAATCACCGACGCGCCAGCTTCCACCAGACGCTTGGCAACTTCCTTACCGATGCCCGAACTGCCCCCAGTGACGATGGCTACCTTGTTAGAAAAACTTTTCATACTCTGATCTCCTCAATGGTACTAAGCGCAAGGGATGATGGCTCTCCAGGCCTTGAGAAAGCTCCGGCATCTGCTACCTTCGCGATGCCTGGCTTCCGACCTGGTGCGCATTGTTGATTCACCCGGTATCACCAACAACGCATAAGATTTTTCCTCACGAGATAGAATTTCTTTCAATGACGACACCTGCTTACCTCAATGCCCTGCGCGCCTTCGAAGCCGCGGCGCGACATCAGAGCTTTTCTGCCGCCGCAGCCGAGCTGAACGTCACTCCAGCGGCGGTGGGGCAACAGGTGCGCAATCTGGAGTCGTGGCTCGGTATCGCACTGTTCACTCGCGCAGCCAGCGGCTCTGCGCGCCTGCTGCTGACTGACGCGGCTCGGGCGGCGCTGCCCGACATACGAGCGGGATTCGAACGGCTGAGCTTGGGGTTGGCTCGGCTCAAGGACGCTGGGGTGCATGCCGAACTGACCATCACCGTAAGCCCAGCCTTCGCCTCGAAGTGGCTGCTACCGCGCATCGAGCGCTTTCAGCAGGCCTATCCGGATCTGGACGTACTACTGGACACCAACTCACGGTCGGTGGATTTTCAGGCTGAACGCATTGATGTCGGCGTGCGCTACGGTGCCGGTAACTGGCCCGGCCTGAGTGCGTTCGCCTGATGGACGAAGTCATTTTTCCGGTCTGCGCTCCGAACTATCCACTATTGGAAGACGGTCGCCTGCCGCCCGAGGCGATATCGCGCTGCACACTGATCCATGATCTGTCGATGGCCAGCTCCCTCGACTATCCAACCTGGCGAATGTGGCTGGATGCTTCAGGCAATGGCCATGTGAAGACAGATCACGGTCTGCGCATCAACAACTCGGCAGCCGTGCTGCAAGCGGCGATAGATGGCCAGGGGCTGGCGTTGGCGCGCAGCGTGATGGTCAAGGACGATCTGGAGACGGGTCGGTTGATTCGTCCCTTCGCCGGTAAAGGCCGGGATTGCCCGCTGACTCAGGCCTATTACGTAGTGTATCGCCCCGAGAGTGGTGAGTTACCAAAAGTGCAGGCCTTCCGCGACTGGTTACTCAGCGAAGTCGCCAAGGTTGCGTCAGATACCTAAATCTGGCGCAGCATCTTTAAGCCACAGGCGGGACGCCGCCCGTTCCTGCATCCATGCAGCAGGTAGCCTGGGTGTAGCTGCCTACCTAAATGGTGGATGAAAAGAGCGTCATCCACCCTAAGCGGTGATGGCCATGTGTAGGGTGGACAACGCGAAGCTTGTCCACCATGGTTCAAATACCCAAACGCTCAAGGATGAGCCGTCATGCCCAACTACCGCCGCGCCCGTGTTGCCGGGGCCACTTACTTCTTTACCGTCAACCTGCGAGACCGCAGCAGCAACCTGCTGATCCGTGAAATCGATCTATTGCGCGAGACGGTACGCGCGGCGCGGTTGCGGCATCCCTTCCACATCGATGCCTGGGTGGTACTGCCTGAACATATGCACTGCATGTGGACGCTGCCGCCAGGCGATGCCGACTTTGCCTTGCGCTGGAAGGTCATCAAATTCGCCTTCGCCAAACGCGTGCCAATCACCGAAGTACGCACCGTCAATCAACAACGGAGGCGCGAACGCGGCATCTGGCAGCGGCGCTACTGGGAACATCTGATCCGCGATGAAGGGGATTACCAACGCCACTTCGACTACATACATTCCAACCCGCTGAAGCATGGCTATGTCGAACGGCTGGCGGACTGGCCCTATTCGAGCTTTCACCGGGCAGTGGCAATGGGTGTTTATTCCGGGGATTGGTGCGTCGGGCCGGAGCAGGTCGATAGTGGTTATGGCGAGTGAGCCTGTAACCGGACAACCGCCGCAATGGTGGATGAAAAAGCGTCATCCACCCTACAGGCTGGCCCTATTCGAGCGTTCACCGAGCGGTGGCAATGGGGATTTACACCAGGGACTGGTACGTAGAACCCTCGAATGAGCGCGAGGGCTTTGGAGAGTGAGCGCGCTGGTGGAAAACGCTTCGCGGTTTTCCACCCTACGGGTAAGCATTTCCAGCGACTGGGCTGGATAACCGCCGCGGCCATATGGTGGATGAAAAAAGCGTCATCCACCCTACGCTTCTACAGCGTACACAGCCCTCCCGGCACCGCCATAACCCAATCCCGCACCGCCTGAATGGTCGGGTCGTTCTTGCGGTTTTCCGGGTACACCAGAAAGAACGGCTTGCCTTCCAGCTCCGGGCCGAAGGGCTGTACCAGCCGCCCTTCGCGCAGCTCATCCTCAATCAGCTGGCGGCTCATCAGCGCCACACCCTGCGCGCCGATGGCGGCCGAGACGGCGTGGGTTTCGTCGGAGAACACCAGCCCGGCGCCGACATCCAGCCCCGGCACCTGGGCCTGCTTCTGCCACAGGGCCCAATCAAGGGGTGAAGAAACAGCGGCCTGATTGCGGAAGTGGATCAGCGAATGCTTTGGCAGCTCGGCCGCATCATGCAAACCGAGGTGCGGGCTGCAGGCCGGGATAAAGGTGTTGTCGAATAGCTTCTCGGCCACCAGCCCCGGCCAGCGACCGTCGCCATAGCGAATGGCGATATCTGCGGTGACGCCATCCAGCGCGACCGGCTCATGCGAGGCGTGGATGCGCAGGTCAATATTCGGATGGGCGTCGCGCAGCATGCACACCCAGGACAGCAGCCAACGCACCGCCACGGCAGGCGTGGTGCTGAGCGTAATGGCCTGACGACAGGGCACCGCGCTGAGCCGTACCGCCGTTGCGCTGATGCTGTCGAACGCGGTTTCCAGCACCTGCTGCAACTCGCGCCCCTGGGTGGTCAATTCGAGCTGGCGCGGCTTGCGCAGAAACAGCGCGACCCCGAGCGACTCTTCCAGGGCACGAATCTGGTGACTGATCGCCGTGGCGGTAACCGAGAGTTCTTCTGCGGCCTGCTTGGCGCTCTCGTGGCGGGCGGCCGCCTCAAAGGCCCGCAGGGCAGAAAGCGAAGGTAACCAGCGCTGCGCCATACATGAGCCCTCCTCATTCATACCTGAAAATAATCGTCGTTTGTCGCCCTTGGGCGCTGAACTTAGCCTGAGTCTGCTGCGAATAACAGATGAATTCAACTTCGAACAGGAGACTCGACATGCCACACATTCTGCACCTGGATGCCAGCGCCCGCCCCGGCCTCGCCGGCAAGGATCAACACGGCTCGCACAGTCGCAACCTCAGCCAAAGGTTGGTCAGCCAGTGGCTGGCCCGCCGTGCGCAGGACAGCCTCACCTACCGTGACATCGGCCAGAACCCGCCGTCCTTCATCAACCATGACTGGATCGCGTCCTCCTTTACCCCGGAGCAGCAGCGCGAGCCGTGGATGCGGGAAACGCTGGCGGAGAGCGATCAACTGGTCGATGAGTTGATTGCGGCGGACGTGCTGGTGATCGGCACGCCGCTCTACAACTTCGGCATGCCGGCCGCGCTCAAGGCGTGGATCGACCAGGTCGTGCGCCCTGGCCGAACCGTGGACATCGATGAGAGCAACCCGCTCGACCCTTACATACCGAAGCTGGCCGACCGGCCACGGCATGCCGTGATCCTCACGGCCAGAGGCGGTATCGGTTTTGGCGTCGGTGGCGAGATGGCCCATATGAACCATCTGGAACCGAACCTGATCACCGCCCTCGGCTTTATTGGCATTACCCAGGTGCATCAGATTGCCATCGAGGGTCAGGAAGTAGGGGGTGAGCTGCTGGCCGAGTCGGTGGCTCAGGGCCTGAACAAGGTCGATGCCTTGGTGGCGCAGTTGCAGCGGGCGCTGCAGCTAAACCGGACCCCAGAGCCGGCCTGAAAACCGGCGGTGCGGTTGATCGTCCCCACGCTCTGCGTGGGAGCCATCAGAAAGCGAATAGCCCGGACATCCACGGTGGAAAACGCTTCGCGATTTTCCACGGGATGGCCGTGTAACCTAGGTGGTGGCTGCTTTGCAGGGTGGCCAACACGGAACTACAAAAAGGTACAAAAAGGGGACGGTACAAAAAGTACAAAAAGGGGACAAATTTATTATCCTCGTGGCCCCCGGTGTCAGGCTGGTTGTCGCCTGAGCTGATTTATCAAGACGATAGATCGGGGGCGTCAAATAGTATTGGGGGACCACGACTTCCAATAACCACTGTTGCTGGTTTCGGCCTTACGCCGTGTCATGGTCATAGGCAATCATCGCGCTAGCGAACCCTGCAGATATAACCGTATAGTCATCGTCATGACGTCAAAATCCCACCTGCCCCACGACAAGCTACTGGATCTGCTACTGGACGTTGTCTGCGTAGTGGATAAAGACGGTCGCTTTCTATCGGTAAGCGCGGCCAGCGAGCGCGTTTTCGGCTACCTGCCCGAAGAAATGGTGGGGCGGACCGCCTTTGAAATGATGCACCCGGACGATCGCGCCGCCAGCCGGGGGCTCGTAGAGCGCATTAATCTGGGTCAACCCTCTCAGGATCATGAGAACCGTTACGTTCATAAAGACGGTCATATCGTGCATATCATGTGGTCTGCCCAATGGCTTGAGGCCGAGCAGGTGCGAGTGGGTGTGGCGCGGGATATTACTCGGCGCAAACGTGCCGAGGCGATGCAGGCCAGTTTGTATGCGATATCGGAAGCGACCCACTCGGTTGGCGATCTGCAGACGCTATATAGGCGAGTGCATGAGGTGATCCGTCAGGTGCTGCCAGCCGAGAATTTTCATGTGGTGTTATACGACGCCGCGAATGACCGGCTCAGTTTTCCCTATTACGTCGATCAACTTGCCACGCCGCCGTCACCCATGCCGCTGGGCTCCGGCAGCTTCAGTGCCGAGGTTATTCGCTCCGGCGAAGCCCTGTTGTTAACGGCCGAGCAGGTGCTTGCAAAGATGGGCCCGGTGGCAGGCAAGCATTCCCTGGACTGGCTTGGTGTGCCACTGATATCGGACACCGATACCATCGGTGCGCTGGTGCTGCAGAACTATTCCGGGAGCGTGCGTTACAACGAACAGGACCAGGAGCTGCTGCAATTTGTATCGAGCCAGGTGGCGTCTGCAATAGAGCGTAAGCGCACGCACTCTCGCCTGGAGTTTCTTGCGCAATACGATCAACTGACCGAACTGCCAAACCGGGCGCTGTTTCTGGACCGCTTGCGAAGTTCTCTGCAAAGGGCGCAGAGAGATTCCTTGCGGCTGGCGGTGCTTTATCTCGACATGGACAACTTCAAGCAGATCAACGATACCTTTGGCCACACCACAGGCGACCATCTGCTGCGGGAAGTCGCTCACCGCCTCAGGCAGTGCGTGCGCGAGGCCGATACCGTTGGCCGTTTGGGCGGCGACGAATTCGCCGTTCTTCTGGACAACATCGGCAAGCAGGAAGATGCCACCCTGGTGGCCGAGAAAATCCTTGTTGCCCTGAGCGACCCCTACTTCCTGGAAGGAAAAACCTTGATCAGTGCTCCAAGCCTGGGTATCGCGGTATACCCCGAGCACGGCCAGAGTGATCTGCATCTGATTCGGCACGCGGATGAAGCCATGTACGTGGCCAAACGCAGTGGGGGCAAGCGCTATACAGTTGTCGAGGAGCCGGCGAAGTAATAGTGCACTGACCACGATTGCCGTCGACTTACGGCTTGGGTTTTATCGATCTGGTAGCCGCCGCATCTGCACTGCCATGAAGTAGCTCTTTCGCCCTTGCGGCGAGTCACCTGATTCGCTTCGCTCACCCTTCGGGCCGGCCTGCGGCTGTTACTCCGCTACGGCGCTGTTGCGAGAGTCGTCACGGTGGGCATCTGACCACTGTCTGTATCGCCGCAGAACTCCGCGTTGAAACATTAATTCCAAGTATTACTGAGACAACCAATCCCGCAGTAGTTATGTTCTATCCCGGGTCTGGTGATTGGTCAGGCTCAGTTTCGCGTGGCATTGCTCCGGCGCATGTCACCCGGAAGACTCCAATGACAATTTCATAATAATGGAGAACTTCAACATGCTTGACCGTGCAGCCAAACCCTTAGTGAAGCTGGTAGACCGATATCTGCCTGATCCTTTTATATTCGTGCTGATACTCACTCTGGTGGCTTTTGCTGCCGCGATTATTGTTGAAGGCCATGGGCCGATGGCGGTTATCGAAATGTGGGGACAGGGATTCTGGAACCTGTTGAGCTTCTCGATGCAGATGCTGCTGGTGCTGGTGACCGGCTTTATGCTGGCCAGCACACCGCTGGTTCGGAACATCCTCAACCGTCTGGCGTCCATCGCGAAAACCCCGGGGCAGGCGATTGTTCTGGTCACCTTTGTGGCGTTGATCGCCAGCTGGATCAACTGGGGCTTTGGCCTGGTGGTGGGGGCGTTGTTTGCCAAGGCCCTGGCTCGCCAGATCCGCGTGCATTATCCGCTGCTGATTGCCAGCGCCTACTCCGGCTTCATCGTCTGGCACGGCGGCCTGGCCGGCTCGATCCCGCTGGTCATCGCCACCGATGGGCACTTCAGCGAAAGCGTGATTGGGGTCATTGGCACCGGCGAAACCATTTTCGCTTTCTTCAACCTGGCCATCGTGCTCGCGCTGTTTATCGTGGTGCCGGCAGTCAATCGCCTGATGCTGCCCAGCGCAGAGGACAGTGTCTATGTAGACCCGAAGGTACTGGATGATCTGCCCGACACCCAGGTCACTATCACCCGTCCTGCGGAGCACCTGGAAAATAGCCGGATTCTTGCCTGGCTTGTGGGCTTCAGCGGCCTTGCCTTTATCTTTCAGTATTTTCTCAACGACGGCGGCCTGAACCTGAACATCGTCAACTTCATGTTCCTGTTTCTGGCGATCATTTTGCACCAGACCCCGCGTCGGTTGCTGGACAGCCTGAACGAAGCGGTGAAAGGCGGTTCCGGCATCGTTATCCAGTTTCCGTTTTATGCCGGGATCATGGGGGTGATGACCGCTTCGGGGCTGGCAGCCAGTATTTCTTCCGGATTTGTCTCCATCGCTACGGCCGAAAGCTTGCCGTTCTGGAGTTTCATCAGCGCCGGGCTGGTGAATATCTTCGTGCCCTCCGGCGGCGGGCAATGGGCTGTGCAGGCACCCGTCATGTTGCCGGCGGCTCAGGAGCTGGGGGCGAGCATACCCCGTGTTGCGATGGCCGTTGCCTGGGGTGATGCCTGGACCAATCTGCTGCAACCCTTCTGGGCGTTGCCGGTACTGGCTATTGCCGGGCTGAAGGCAAAAGACATCATGGGCTACTGCCTGATGCTGCTGGTGATTACCGGAATCATCATCAGCATAGGTCTGACCTGGCTCTGACGCCGCGATGACTCTGCGCAGGGCCGCTCCACGCGGCCCTGCGCAGAGTTGATCGCTGCCACGTCTGAAACCGCAGGAAACGATCAAACCACGCGGGCGTTACAATGGCGTGCCCGATTGCCCCGATCGGGCACGCCCCCGGAGCCAGACTCACGATGTTCACCCTTGTACACCTGGACAACCCGCCACCCGAGTCTCTGAAAGACCAGGTCCTGCAAATGGTGGTGGACTACCTCAGCGACATCAGCCCGGTGTCGCTGACGCCGAGCAACCCCCTCTACCAGCTGTACCAGTACGTGGTTGGCTACGAGATGCATCTGTATCTGAAGGCCATGGACAGTGCCCTGGATACCAGCGCGCAGTTGATCCTGGCCCTGGACGACCTGGATCCCGCTCAGGTGCTGGGCTTTGCCCTTTACCTGCCGGCCAAGGATGACCCGGAGGCCTGCACCCTGGCCTATATGGCCGTACACCTCAGCCACCGCCGGAGCGGTATTGCCCGGGCCATGCTGCAACGAATAATCACTCGCCACCCCCATGCCGAACTGGCCTGTGTGGCAAGCAAGGTGCCGTATTTCGAGGCCATGGGGTTTCAGGTGCTGGCTGCGCGTGGGCCGCAAGTGCTGATGAGTACCCGCAACCATGGCTCGAACGGCCTGCTGGCGGTGCAAGATCTGGCGCCGATCTTCCAGTCCAGGGAAGTCCGGCAGATCCACGCCTACCTGGTGAAGCAGCACGGCAAGAAGGCCATGAGCGAGGCGGAAGAACAGCGCGACCGCCAGCTCGACCAAATGGCCTATCAAGCTCAGGCGCTGGTCCGCGAGCGCCTTGTCCTGCATTGATGTCTATGAGTTTCAGCTGGTTGGTCAGGCCTGCCGCCGAGTGCCCAGCAGTGAACCGGGCGCAACCAGTAGAACGGCCAACAGCATTTACACGAGCAAAACCGCAGCGAAAAGAACAAAGGCACCTATGACCCCAGTCACCCTGACCATTTCAGCCGCCTGCCTGATCGACGATGCCGGCCGCTTACTGCTGGTACGCAAACGCAATACCCAGGCTTTTATGCTGCCAGGCGGCAAAGCCGAGCCCGGCGAAGACCCACTATCCGCCCTGACCCGCGAACTGGATGAAGAACTCAACCTCAGCCTGCCAGCCAACGCACTGCGCCCGCTGGGGCAGTTTCGCGCCGCAGCGGCCAACGAGGCCGATACCTGGATCGAGGCAAGTGTCTTTCAGGCCCGCCTGGGCCATAGCGTCAGCGCCGCCGCCGAGCTGGAAGAACTGCGCTGGCTCGCGCCCGGCGACGTACTGCCAGACACCCTGGCACCGCTGCTGCGCGAGCATGTGCTGCCGCTGCTGTGGCCAATGGTTCAATCGCCGTAGGGCGGGTTGCACGACACCGTTAGATCAGTCGCTACCCAGATAGGGTTCGATGTTGCCGAGCGCCCGTTCGACGTAATCCGCCTTCTCCCCTACCGGGGCGACGTAGTGCAGCGCCTCGGCCGCCGCATCACGCCCAACCAGGCGCGCCAGGGTCCAGGCGGCGAGGTAGATGGAGGCCAGACAGCCGCCGGCGGTTGCCAGGTTGCCCCGGGCAAAAAAGGGTTGTTCAAGCACGTCAATGCCAGCCTCCTGCACCCAGGGTTTAGTGGTGAGATCGGTGCAACCCGGGATGCCGTCCAGCAAACCCGCCTTCGCCAGCAGCAGGGTGCCGGAACACTGGGCACCGATCAGCTGCCGTTCGGGATCGAGCCGCGCCAGTGTCTGCATCACGGCGGCGTCCTGGGCAATCTCGCGGGTTCTGATGCCGCTGCCGACGAGTACGGCATCGAATGATTCGATCTCGTCCAACCTGGCCTGGCGATACAGCTGCACGCCGTTCATTGAGGTGACCGTTTCGCTCGGCGCGGCCAGGGACACGCGCCAGCCCGGCAGCTTGATGCGATTGAGGATGCCCAGCGCAATAAGCGAATCCAGTTCGTTGAAACCGTCAAAGGTGAGAATGGCGATGTGCATGGCAGACCCGGCGCTATGGAGTCCGGCCATTCTCGACCCGGCAAGGGGCGGGAGGATAGACACAGTTGCTAGTGGCTACAGCAATACAGGCCGAGCGGGATTGCCTCTTTTAAACGGCCTCAGAAACAGTGTGCTGCCGGCAAACACCGTGACGCAAAGCATCACAGGCCTGCTACCACGCGGACGGTTCGACGCTTCGACGCCTCGACGTGGGAGCCATCTGACGGGCTGCCCCTCCACGAGGAGGACATCCGACCTACGGGCCGATCGTCGCCCAGGGCTCGGCAACTGGCGCCCTCTGCATGCCGCCGGCCAAGCGCAGCTATAGGCGGCTTCTCGCTTCTTCGCTGCAGTCCCTCGGCGCTTTTCGGCCGATCAATCAGCCTCTTGTCCGGCGCAGGCGCTCTGGGCCGGGGTCGCCGAAGCTGGCATGAGCTCTGCTTTGGCATGGCAGCCTGCAGCGTTAGCGCGGGGCGACTCAATAATCAATAAGAAGAAGAGGTCTGCCAATGAACTGCCATCTGCTCCCCGTACGCCCTCCTCGCTCGACGCTCGCGCAGCGTCGCCTCGGCCTGCACCACAACCACGGTGCCATCTGCACGCATCTGAGCAAACCGCTGAGGCTGCTCGCCGTTGCGGCGACCCTGGCGGCCAGCAGCACCCTGTGTGCCGCGCCCGCCATCAACGTCCTGACCGGCGGCACCAGCGGCGTCTATTACCCGATCGGCGTCGCACTGGCGCACCTGTACAGCGACGGCATCGCCGGCTCGGAAACCACGGTGCGCGCGACCAAGGCCTCGGTGGAGAACCTCAACCTGCTGCAGATCGGCCGTGGCCAGCTGGCCTTCGCCCTCGGCGACTCGGTGGCCCACGCCTGGCAAGGGGTGGAGGACGCCGGTTTCAGGGCGCCGCGTGACCGCTTGCGCGCCATCGCCAGCATCTATCCCAACTACATCCAGATCGTGGCGAGCCGCGAGTCAGGGATCAGGACCCTGGCCGATCTCAAGGGCAAGCGCATCTCCGTCGGCTCGCCGCGCTCGGGAACCGAGCTCAATGCGCGCGCCATCTTCGCGGCCGCGGGCCTGAGCTACGCAGACATGGGCCAGGTGCTGTTCAAGCCGTATGCCGAGTCGGTCGAGCTGATCGGCAACCGCCAGCTGGATGCCACCCTGCAGTCCGCCGGCCTGGGCATGGCGGCGATTCGCGACCTGGCTGCGGTGCTGCCGGTCACCTTCGTCGCGATCCCTGCAGACACCGTGGCCAGGATCGGCAACAGCGCCTACCAGGCCGGGATGATCCCGGCCGGCACCTACCCGGGCCAGGAACACAGCGTGCCGACCGCGACCATCAGCAATATCCTGGTCAGCCAGACCAGCGTGTCCGACGAGCTGGCCTATCGGATGACCCGCTTGCTGTTCGAGAACCTCGATCGCCTGGCCCATGCCCACCCCGCCGCCAAGGGCATCGTGCTGGAGCACGCGGCCGAAGGCCTGCCCATCCCGCTGCACCCGGGGGCCGAGCGTTTCTACCGGGAAGCCGGCGTACTCGAGTAGCCCGTGGAGGAGTCGGGCGGCGTTGCACCTCAGCCGTGAAATTCGCGGATAAATCCGCTCCTGCAAAGCCTTACCTGCCATGCAATCCATGACGGGCACATAGCCCATAAAAAAGGCTATGCACCCATTACGTGTTGCATGGGGCGCCCGGGGCGGGCATGACACTGCTTGCAGCGGCCGCAATCGGTAGGGTGCGCGGTGGCGGCACCGGTGTTGGTGTTGGTGTTGGTGTTGGTGTTGGTGCTGGTGCTGGTGCGCGCGGCGCACCCTACGAAGCCAGCCCCCTGCACCTGGGCGCCGATGCCTGAGCGCAACAGAGTATGGGGACATAGCCATAAAAAACCCGGCCATTGGTGACAATGGCCGGGTTTGGTCGGTCGTGGCTCGATCAGGTCTTGTCGACGCGGCGCTTGATCGCGTCCTTGACGTCGCCTTTGAGTTGCTGGCCCTTGCCCTTTATTTGTTGAGCAAGGCCTTCGCCTTCAAGACGAGGATTGTCGGTGGCCTTGCCGATACCTTCTTTCACTTTACCGATGGCTTCGTTGGCGTTGCCGGTGATCTTGTCTTTCGTGCTGCTCATGTCGCACCTCATCTCGATGGGTTGCAAAGAGGTTGTGAAAAACTCCCGCCTACTGCGACCGTCTCCAGACGCCCGCTGCTGACGTTGCGCTACGGCGCTCGATATTTTCACAATCTCTGAGAGTAGAGCCCTGCGCGGCACAATCGTTCTGTTTTATTCGACGGATAAATGGCTATTGTCTGCGACTTGTTTGGCCGGGCTGAGCATCTCGATCCGGCGAATCTCGAAGTCGCGGCGCAGGTAGTCCATGCGCTGCTCATAGAAGCGCCGCATGTGCGGCAAGGCGCTGTGGATGGCCAGGTGTTCCGGCGATTGCCAGACCTCATAGAAGATGAACAGCGTCGGGTCCTGGTGATCGCGCAGCATGTGATATTCGATGCAGCCCGTTTCGGCCCGGCTGGGTTCGACATAGGCGCGAAACAGCGCCTCGAACTCGGCGGCCTTTTCCGGGCGGGTGTGGGCATGCAGGATGAATCCGTGTAAGTCAGGCATTGGGGGTTCCTGGGGGCAAGTGTTCATTTACCTTACAACGGGTAAAACCATCCGATTCATGCCTTTCAGTCAAATATCATTTGCTTCGCAGCCGGTGTTTCTCATCGCCCGCAGCCCATAGCATGCCGCCATCGAATTTACCGAGGCTCATGCCATGAAAAAGATTCTGCTGCTCAACGGCGGTAAACAGTTCGCCCATTCCGCAGGCCGTTACAACACCACCCTGCATGACACCGCGCTGGCCTTGCTCGACCGCGCCGGCTGCGACCTCAAGCAGACCCATATCGATAGCGGCTACGACCTCGCCGAAGAGGTGGAAAAATTCCTCTGGGCCGATGTGATCATCTATCAGATGCCGGGCTGGTGGATGGGCGCGCCCTGGACGGTGAAGAAGTACCTCGACGAAGTCTTCACCGAAGGTCACGGCAGCCTCTATGCCAGTGACGGTCGCACCCGCGCGGACGCCTCGCAGAAATACGGCAGCGGTGGCCTGCTCCAGGGCAAGCAGTACCTGCTGTCGCTGACCTGGAATGCACCGCAGCAGGCCTTCGACGACCCGACGGACTTCTTCGAGGGCAAGGGCGTGGATGCCGTCTATCTACCGTTTCACAAGGCGAATGAGTTTCTCGGCATGAGTGCACTGCCGACCTTCCTCTGTGTCGACGTGATGAAGCGTCCGGCCATCGAGGCGGATGTCGCCCGTTACCGGCAACACCTGGCGCAGGTGCTCGAGCTGGCAGTTTGATCCACCGAGGAGATTGACAGGCCGCGGCGCTAGCGGACCCAGCGGCCTGGCTTTTTGACTCCTGACAAGCAGCGCATCGTCACTGACGACTGGGCGCCCGTCCGAGAATACGGACTGCTGTTGGGCCGGGCCCAGCCTGCGAGTTGAAGTCGATTGCCATTCTCGGACAGCCTCCTTCCAAGCCTTTCGCACTTATTGCGCGTTTGCGGTGGCCTGCTTGCATACCTAAGCATGGCCGCGATTAACCCGACGGTAACGGAACCTTCGCCGCTTTTCCGGCACTAATCCCGCAGCCTTTCCTCCATAAGCCGGGATACCTTGCCATGCGCACCATCGTCCGTCTGTTCCTGCTGGGCACCGCTGCCCTGTCTTTGTCCGCCTGTTTCAATGATGACCCGGCCATCGACCTGAGCGGTCTGTGCACCTACAACACCGACCCCCAGGCAGAGCGCTGCAAGCCCGGTCAGATGGCCTGGTTCCGCCCGGATCAGGGCAAGTTGATCAACGAGGAAATGGCCCTGAGCGTGGCGGCGGCCTATTGCGACTTCAACCACCCGGTGATGCACAACCGCGCCGGCGTGCTCTGCGTGTTCACCGACCAGCGCCTGGATGTAGCCAAGTAATCGCCCCACACCGTGCCGCACCAATAAACCCTGGTGCGCTGCCTGCGGCGAGCAAGCAACAAGCGCGGGGCCGCCAGGCCGGGCCTGCCCCATCCCCCGATATCGGTTATGTACTTAACGCCATGCTTACCGGGCATACTGACCGCCATTAGCCGTTTTCAGCGGCGTATCCCTCTCTCTTGTGCACGGAAGCCAATGCTTGCCACCAGCCTTGCCATCATCGCTGCGCTACTACTTGTTTCGTCGGCACTGCTGCTGCAGCGCCTGCGCCGGGTAAAACAGCAGCTGGCACAACATCAAGCCTTGCTCGACGCCCGCCCCGAGGGGCTGTTGCTGGTGAACCGCGACGGCCGCATCGGCGTGCACAACGCGGCGGCGGCAAGGCTGCTGGGCCATCCCGCCGCAGCGCTGCAAGGTACGCCGCTGCAGCGTTGGTTGCCGCCAGCCGGTGCGCACGTCACAGCACCTTCTCGCCAGCTCATTCCGGCGAATGGCAAGCCGCAGACGCTGGATGTCAGCCGAGTAGCGGCGGCCGCTCACGGCCATACCGTCGTCCTGACCCCGGCAACATCCGTGCAGGACGACCCCGTCGCAGCTGTCGAACGCTTCAAGCGCAGTCAGTACTTCGCCTGCATCGGCACCTGGGACTGGTCGATCGATAGCGACACGCTGTACTGGTCAGAGGCCATCTACGGCATGTTCGGCTTCAAGGTCGGCGAAGTGACCCCGAGCTATGAGCTGTTCTGTAGCGCCGTCCACCCGGATGACCGCGAGCAGGTGCGGGCCGGTGAGTTGCGCTGTATTGAAACCGGCCATAACCATGACGAAGAGTACCGGGTGATCTGGCCTGACGGCAGCATCCACTGGCTGCGCGAGACCGGCAACGTGGTCAAGGACGCCAATGGCCAACCGATAAGGATGATGGGCGTCGTGCGCGACATCAGCGAAGAAAAGGCATCGGTCAGCCAGCTGAAAAAGATCGCCCGTCACGACCCACTGACCGGGCTGCCCAATCGCTTGCTGCTCGAAGAGTTTCTAACCCAGGCACTGGCGCGCGCACGCCGCAACGCAAACCGGGTGGCCTTGGTCTTTATCGACCTCAACGGTTTCAAGCAAATCAACGACAGCTATGGGCATGCCGTTGGCGACCAGGTTTTGGTTGGTACGGCGCAGCGCTTGCAGCAGACGCTGCGCGAATCCGACATGGTGGCGCGGCTGGGCGGCGATGAATTCGTGGTGGTTATCGAGGGCCTGACACGCAGCAAGAGCCTGCACGACGAGGCACAACTGATCGGCGAGAAGATTCTGCAGCGACTGTCCCAGCCGCTCAGCCTCGGCAATGCCAGCCATCAGGTCGGCGCCAGCCTTGGCATTGCCCTGTATCCGGAGCACGGGCCGAACATCGATAGCCTCATCCACATCGCCGACCAGGCGATGTATGCGGCCAAGCGCAACGGCAACAATCAATATTGCCTGGGCCTGGCCAACTCCGGCGAACCAAGCCCTGCCTGCCCAACGCCGTAGTCGATAAGACTGGCGGCGATGATTGCCCCCGATCCACGTCTGAAGCCTGCGCCCGCCCGGTCTTCGACGGAGTGCTGTCGGGAGGCAATCGCGTCTATCGGCTTGTAGGTACCTGTAGGAGCGGGGGGACGCCTGGCTCCATGCCCGCGAACCCTTCCGCCCTCTGACATAGCTGTTCGCGGCCATGGGCCGCTCCTACGGGGTCGTGCTCGGAGATCGAGCGCCATAGCGAGAACGTCTCCTGGTGTTCGCGTAGCGCAACACCAGGGGGCGATCGCAGCAGGCGGATTTTCACGACTTCTCGGCCGGGCCATAGGCCACGCGGGCCAGCAGCAGGCAAACGATGCCGAGAGCCAGGACGACCAGGCCGTTATCGAGCGGGGAACCGATGATCCACATGGTGCGTACCTCCAAACCGGACGGGATGTGCACACCACCCTAAGCCCGGCCAGCACAGACGTCGATCTGTCGCCTTTTCGCACGTAAAGCTTTGGTACAGGTCGCCCGACAGCAGCACCGAGGCGTCCTGACAGGGGTCAACCGAAGCGGGACTTCGCGGCCAAAGCCCCTTTGCACTAGATCGACCGAGTGCCGCCCTCGGCGTGATTCCGTCCTGCGCCGGCCCGATACACACATTGCGTACGTGCCAGACGCTTGATGCAGATTGGTCTATCTCTTGTCCTTATCGTCTTTGCTGACCTCGTGGCCAATCACGCCACCCACCACGGCGCCGGCACCGGTGCAGAGCACGCCACCACAGAGCAGGTTGCCGGCCACACCGCCAACGGCAGCCCCTGCGGCAGTGCTCTTCTCTTGATGACTCATGCCGGAGCAGCCGCTCAGCCCTAAAGCAGAGAGCAGGACGGCGGTGGAAACAAGTTTGAAAATGTCCATGGGAGATACTCCAGTGCAAAACCTTATGGAAATCCCTGGCGTTCGATTTGCTCACGCGCGGGTAACATTGCATTGTCCCCGGGCTTGCGGCGAGCCGTCTGTACGCTAGCGAGCATAGGGTCCGCAGCGGCGCGACTGAGCCGGCTCGGCGACCGCACCAGCAAACCGATTGCCCATTAACCTGGCCAGGCAGACGGCGTATGGTGGAAGTCACATCCCCCGTGGAGAAGTCGCTATGTTCAAGGTATTGCGCAACGGCGAGAACCGCATCGACGTCGAATTTTCCGGCAAGCTCGACAGCGAAGAAATGCGCGTCGCTCTGGATGAGCTGAGCCAGACATCCGAGGGCATCGAGCACGGCCTGATGCTTTATCGAATCGGCGATTTTGCGCTGCCGACCCTGGGCGCGATGGGCGTCGAGTTGTCGCGTATTCCGCAACTGTTCCGTTTTGTTCGGCGCTTCGACCGCATGGCCGTGGTTGCCGGCAAGGAATGGGTGAGGAAAGCCAGCGAGCTCGAGGGCGCGCTGATTCCGGGCCTGCAGATCAAGGCATTCGATCTGGACCAGGAGGAGGCAGCCGAAAACTGGCTGCAGCGTTAGCAGCACCAGAAGCAGCGAAGGCTAGGCGGCGCGACCTTGCACAAGACCCGCCCGCTCGCTTCGGCGACCGGCCAGCAGGCGCATCGGCGCATGCCGGGCCAGGCGCCCCTGGGATTGACCGGCGGAAAGCCGTTGCCGGCGCCGCTGCGACTGTGTCGCGACAACGTCGATCAGGGGGCATCAGCGGGCGCGCATGTGCCGAAGCAGGCCGGCACTCGGCTCACCGGACTTGAGCAATCCGTGATCACTCTCGTAACTATGGATAGCCGTGTAGATCTCGTCCGTGAGCAGGGCCGACGGACGCCCTACGCGGTAGCCATGGCGGCGCAGCTCTTGCTGGATATCGGTGACATGCTGGGCCGCGGCCTCCGGCATCGAGGCCTTTGCCGCGGGGTCCTGACGGAGGATCGGCGCGCGCAGGTGGGTCAGCAGGGTCGAACTGACATTGCCGTCGTCGAGCAGGCCATGCGAGCGCTGATAGGCCAGGATTGCCGCACGCGTGCGGGCGCCCATCAAACCATCCGCCAATCCGGCGCTGTAGCCACGATCGTTCAGCTCGCGCTGGACTTCCAGCACGGTACTGGAGGACGTCTTGGCAAGTTGCACCTGCGGCTCGATGGTGTACAACCAGTTCCCTTCCCCGGATTGCGCGAACGCCAGGCCAGAGAAGCCCGAACAGATGGAAAAACCGCCCAGCAAGGCGGTGTACAGCCAACCACTGCGAAAATCGAACATGCTGCGGCCCTCGTCAATGGAGAAATAGTCAGGAGCGCTCGCTCATCCCCACGCCAGTAAGCCACCCGGAGCAGTCAGAGGTTGTGAAAATATCGAGCGCCGTTGCGCGAGCGTATTTGCACCATCGCTCGGGCCTGCCAATGGCAAAAGCCGCGCAGCTTGGCATATATACGGTATTGCTTGCGCAATATTCCGCTGCATGACGCGGCTATGGCGGCCAGGG
>JAWWDH010000005.1:0-32825 GCA_033720015.1 Pseudomonas sp. | reverse complement strand
GATCAAGGCCGCACTCGGCTACCTCTGACGCCCCTCGACGAGGTTGCTGACTCTGGCAATCCTCAGCGCCCATATGGTAACCACGAGCAACCTGCGCCCAGCTGTGGGAAAATCCCGCGCCCCAAGCCTGTGATCCGTCTGCCATGTCCCTGCCGCCGAAACGCCCGAGCCGAAAACCCAGCGCACAGCGCCCTGCCGCCAGCAAACCTGCGCTGGCCAAGCCCGATGCAACCAAGGGTTTGCTGCACCCGCGCAATCGTCACCAGGGCCGTTATGACTTTCCCGCGCTGATCAAGGCCAGCCCTGAGCTGGCGGCTTTTGTGATCATCAATCCCTATGGCAATGAGAGCATCGACTTTGCCAACCCGGCAGCGGTGAAAGTCTTCAACCGCGCGTTGCTCAAGCAGTTCTACGGCATCGCGCAGTGGGATATCCCCGCCGATTACCTGTGCCCGCCGATTCCGGGACGCGCCGACTACCTGCATTACCTCGCTGACCTACTCGCTGCCAGCAATGGCGGCGAGATACCGCGCGGCGCCAAGGTGCGCGCACTGGATGTCGGCGTTGGCGCCAACTGCATCTACCCGCTGCTGGGTAACCGTGAATATGCCTGGCGCTTTCTCGGCTCGGACACGGCCACCGAAGCCATCGCCTCGGCCAAGGCCATCGTACAAGCCAACCCGGGCTTGAGTGAGGCGATCGAGTTGCGCCAGCAGAGCGACGCTGCGCACATCTTTCAGGGCCTGTTAAGCAGTGACGAGCGTTTCGACCTGACGCTGTGTAACCCGCCCTTCCACGCCAGTGCCGAAGAAGCCACCAGCGGCAGCAAACGCAAATGGCGCAACCTGGGCAAACTCGACCCCAAGCGCAAGCTGCCGGTGCTGAACTTCGGTGGCCAGGCCGCAGAGTTGTGGTGCAAGGGCGGCGAAGCGGCGTTTGTCAGCCGCTTGATCAAGGAAAGTGTGCAGGTCGGCCAGCAGGTGCTGTGGTTTAGCAGCCTGATCTCCAAGGCTGGCAATCTGCCGCTGGTCTACAGCGCATTAAAACAAGCCGGCGCGCTGCAGGTGCAGACCGTGGAAATGGCCCAGGGCCAGAAGCAAAGCCGCTTCGTCGCCTGGACCTTTCAAACGCCCGAACAGCAACAGGCGTGGCGAAAAGAACGCTGGGCCTAGGATGGGACGGGGCGCGTAACCGTAGGATGGGTTGAGCAAAGCGATACCCATGCCGGCTACTGCTGTACGCGATGGGAGGTACGCCGCTTCGGTATAGGTGCATGACTGCGGTTATACGTGGCGGCTAACCCATCCTACAGTTGGCCCAAGGCGTTACTTGATCAGCTCAAGCAACGCCACGTTGCCACTCTTCTCCAGGCCTGTGACGAGGAAATGCCGGCCGTCCTTCTCAACATGGGCCAGGCCTTCCGGCGCCAGCTGGCCGGAACCAGCGCCTTCGCCAGCACCGATCACCTGCAGCACCTTAGGTTGCTCCGGCTGGTCCAGGTCGATCAGTGCCAGAGCGTCTGCACGCTCCAGGGTGGCAACTGCCAGGCGCTTACCAAAGGCATCGAAGCTCACCACGCCTTCCGGCTCGCTACCCTTGTTGGGGCTGCGCGCATCCGGGTAAACACCGGCCTCAGCAGCTTTGTCGTCGAGTTGGCTGCCGGTATCGCCGAGCAGCTTGCCGCTCATGGCATCGAACACGCTGACCGTACGGCCACCACCGCTGGGCAGGCCGGCTTTGGTCTTGGCAATTTTCGGGTCGCTGTCGCCTTCATCGGCGCTGATCAGGTAGCGACCATCGGCACTCACAGCAATGGCATCCGGTTCGCGCAGGGCGAACAGCTCGGCAGAGGGGTCGTACTTGCCATCATCAACGATATCCGCGGCATGGCGCACCGTACCCAAACCAAACACCTTGTCCAGCTTGCCCTGCAGCACATCAACCACCGCTACGGCATTGTTTTCCTGCAGGCTGACGTAAGCCCGCTTACCGTCCGGGCTGAAGGCTACGTATTCCGGCTCGATATGCTCAGCGCTGGTGCCGAACGGAAGCTTTATCTCTTCACCATCGATCATCCGTTCCAGCAGACGCTGGTGCGCGGCCTGAGTTGCACCTTCGACACCCGCCAAGTCCGGCAAACTGATCAGGCGGTGCTTGGCAGCAGCCACACCACCGCGCAGGTCGATCAGGCTGATCGAGCCTTCGCCGCTGCGAAAACCCTCGCCGTCGCGCACATAGCCTTCGCCCTCGTTGGCCACCAGCACAACGTCACCCTTGGGCGAAAAGGCCACGCTGTCCGGCCAGATACCAACCTCGATGGACTTCAGCAACTTACCGTCGACGGCCGCACGAAACTCAACCCGGCCGTTTTTCAGGCCATCGCTATTGCGCACACACACAGCGAAGAGATCGTCGCTGGGGTGGAAGGCCACCGAAGTCATTTCCCCCGCGCCCTCGCTCACCAGGTTATAGCGAGCAAGGCGATTGAGGCCCTTGGCCGGGTCCAGCTGCAAAATATCCACCAGGCCTTCGGCGCTATTGGAAACGATCACGCGCATGCTCGAAGCCTGAACGCTGACAATTTCGGTGCCCGCAGCGAAGCCGCTCTGGTACACCGCCAGGGGTTTGAGTTCAAGGGCCGAGGCCAGTGGTGCCAGCGCGAAGAGCGCGCACAGTGTAGGGATTCGCAGCACAGTAACTATCCTTAGGCAAAGACAAGGGAATTGAACCAATTCGCAGCAGTTTTCACGGTCAGGATGACGTTTTGATGAAGTTTTGGTGGCACTGGCTGTCCGCAATCTATACAAACATCACTTCGCACAATGGTATGAATTCGCGCTGCTAACAGAGGTCGTTTAATGAAGTGGAAAACCCTGTTCGTCGCAGCCTGCTTGCTGCTCGGACTCTTCACGCAAGCCAGCGAACAGCCAGAATTGAAGATCAGCGTCGGTGACTGGCCGCCTTACTTGTCCAGTGACCTGAAACACAACGGCGTCATCGCTCACCTGATCAGTGACCTACTCGCCGATGAAGGCTACCGCGTCAGCTTTCAGTTTCTGCCCTGGCCACGGGCTTACTCATCCGCCGCCGCAGGCCACTTCGATGCCACTGCCGTGTGGATGCACAAGGACCAGCGCGAGGCTGACTTCCTCTTCAGTGCGCCACTGCTGGATGAGCAGTTCGTGTTCTTTCACCTGAAAAGCCTGCCCTTCGACTGGCGCAGTTTTGCCGACCTCAGCGGCATGAAGCTGGGTGGCGGCCTGGAATACAGCTACGGCCCGCGCTTCGATGCCTTTCTCGCCGAGGGCAAGGTGAAGATCGAGCGCGTCTCCAACGATCAGCAGAACTTCGACAAACTGCTTAAAGAGCGCGTGACCCTCTACCCGCAGGAGATCAACGTGGGCTACGCCTCCTTACGCAGCCACTTCAGCGCGGCGGATCAGGCGCGTATTACCCATCATCCCAAGCCGCTGCTGATCAACCGTAGCTACCTGATGCTACCGAGAAGCCTGCAAGGCAGCCCGGCGCTGCTCGCACGCTTTAACCAGCGCCTGCAGAGCTATCGCAAGAGTGGTCGTTACCAGCGCTATTTCGATGATTTACAGCAAGGCAAGTACCAGGCAGAGCCGTCTGCCTTGCCCGTAAGCGAGTGATCAAGGCGCATTAATAAACGCGCGGCCAGTATTTCGTGCAGGCCAACAAACCCGGCGTAAATACCCAGACCACAACTCAAGCTGCCGATGGCCCTCAGGCCGCTGCAAGGTTTAGCGTGAGCGGCGCCCGGCGGTTTATTTGGGTTGCCAATAGCGCTGCATTTCAACGAACAGGAAGGAGGCGGTCCAGGTGATCAACACCAGACCGGTAAGCCCTTCGATTCCGGTCAGGAAACGTATCGAGCCCGTCGGTTCGATATCGCCGAAGCCCAGGGTGGTGAAGGTCGTGAAGGAAAAATACACGCAATCCAGCAGGCTGCCGTCGAAGTTGCCTGCCAACTCACCCCAGCCGCTGGCGCGATGCATAAAGTAATAGGCAAAGGCGAACACCCACACCTCGACCGCATGGGCCAACAGCGCACCGCAGACGCCAAGGACGATACGAAAGCGATGGCGGATCTTGAGCTTGGGCAGCAACTGGGTCAGGCGAAAGAGGAATTCGTAGTGCGTCACCACCGCGACTATCACCACTAAACTGTTGACCAGAAATACACTGAACACGAACGCTCCGTTTGCCGAGAGACGGGAAAATGGGCGGCGTGCAGAAGACCCCGCTCATTGCACTGAGTATGCCGCTGAGGTGGTCAGCGGGCCACTGTAAACAGCTTCCCCGCGGCCCTACTGCGTATTTTCAACTGCGCCGGAAGCCACAGGGGGCCGAACGCTGTCAGCCCAGGTTTAGCAAGCGAAGCGCCGATCCAGCCCGCTGTAACCCATGCCGACACTCTTGTGCACTTTCAGCTGCACCGGGATCCGTTCCTTGAGCGCTTCGACGTGACTGATCACGCCGATCATCTTGCCGCTGGCGTTGAGGTTATCCAGGGCATCCAACGCCACTTCCAGGGTTTCACCGTCGAGGGTGCCGAAACCTTCGTCGAGGAACAGCGAGTCGATGCTGGTCTTATGGCTGACCAGATCGGAGAGTGCCAAGGCCAGCGCCAGGCTGACCAAAAAGCTCTCGCCGCCCGACAGGGTTTTAGTATCACGCGCCGCATCCGCCTGCCAGGTGTCGATCACCTCCAGCTCCAACTCACCGCTGCTGCGCCGCGCCAATTGGTAGCGGCCATGCAGGCGTTCAAGCTGTTGGTTGGCCAGGTAGACCAGGTGATCCAGGGTTAAGCCTTGGGCGAACTTGCGGTACTTGGCGCCATCGGCTGAGCCGATCAGGCTGTTGAGTTGCTGCCAGAGGTCGTAGTCCGCCTGTTTGGCGCTGATAGCGGCGAACAGGCTTTGCTGGCCGAGCCTGCGCTCGTCATCGCCGTGTAGCTGGGCGCGGATTTCGCCCTGGCGTTGAGTCAGTGTTCGCAACTGTGCAGCCAATGTCTGCAACTGCTCATCCAGCTGTTCAAGGCCCAGCGCGCTGTGCGGCAGCGCCTGGAGCTGCGCCAACTGTTGAGTGCTGGACAGTGCCAAAGCTTGGGCCTCGGTCAGGGCTTTTTCCAAACGCGCCTTGAGCTCGCTCAACTGCGCCTGTTGCTCATCACTGAGCAGCGCCGCCAAGTAGGCCGCCTCATCGGCAAAGGGGCTGAGGTCGAGCGCTTCGAGCCAGGCTTGTTGCTGCTGATGCAGGCTGCTTTTTGTCTGAGCCAGCAACTCGCCGAGGGTCTGCTGTTTACCCTGCAAGGCGCTGACCGCCTGCACGCTGCTGTCGTAACCCGCTTGAGCGGTCAGCAGGCGCTCGTGAGCATCCGTCGCTATTGGCAGCACAGATAACCCGGGCGCGGCCAGCTGCTGCAGGCGTTGCTGCCAGAGCGCGGCAACGTCCTGATTGGCCAGCAGGCCGTGTTGCTCATCGCGCAACTGCTGCGCAAGCTCGCGGGCGTGATGCTGTTGCTCCTGCCACTGCGCCCATTCCTGCTCGCGCTGGCGCAGCCAGTCATCGCCCTGCTCAGGCAGGCTGTAGCCGAACTGCGCCAGCACCTCGGTCAATTGCGCCTGCTGTTGCTGCTGTTGCTGTTGTAGTTGCTGCAACTGCGCATGGCTGTCGTTGTGCAGGCTCTGATTGGCCTCCTGCTTGTTCAGCAGCACAACCTGCTCATTGCGCAGCGCTTGCTGGCCTTTTTCCGCCTGCTGAGTCGCCGCCCGGGCGCTCTCCAGGGCCGACTTGCGCTGCTGTAACTGAGCCAGGCGCAGTTGCAACTGCTCCACCTGCTGCGCATGGCTTTGTTTGCAGGCTTGCAGCGCCGCCGCATCGGCCAGAGCCTGACCCAGCAGCGCGCATTGCTGTTGCCATAACTCGGCCTGTTGCCCACGCTCTTGCTCCAGCCGTTGCGCCTGCTGGCGCTGCTGGTCGATGCGTTCGCCAAGAGTCGCCACGCCACTGCGCAGGTTTTCACCCTGCTCGCCCAGCGCCTTCAACTGCTCGCGTTTAGCCTCCAGCGTGGCGGCGGTGGCCGAGCTGTCCAGGGCTTGATAAGCCGCTACAGCTGGGTGCTCCAGGGAGCCACAGAGCGGGCAGGCCTGCTCGGGCTGCAATTGCTCGCGGTATTGCTCCAGCGCCTGAATACGCTGCTCCTGCTGCAACAGGGTTTCCTTGTCGCGCACCTGCTGTTGCACATCGCGGTACTGCTCGCGCAGGCTGATCAGGGCCTGATCTTGGGTGAGCTTGTGTTGTTCCTGCGCCTGCAGGTCGCTGCTCAGTTGCGCGGCTTGCTTGGCCAATTCCTGGCGCTGCTGGGCAATCTGCTCCAGACGCTCCCGCACATGCCCCTGACTGAGCAAACGCTGCCAGTGCTCGCGCAAAGCGCTCTCGGATTCACCGGCCAGCAGCTGCTCGAGCAACGCCGTTTGCTCAGTTTCAAGCTGCTGCGCCGAGGCCAAGGCCGTATCGGCCTCAGTCAGCTGTGCTTGCAGGCGCTGCAATTGCTCCACCAACTGCACACCCGCCACCTGCTGTTGCTGCTGTTTGTGCAACTGCTCGGCGACCGCCACGGCCAACTGACTGCGCGCGGCAAACTGCTCTCGCCAGACGCCCAACTGCTCGCCCAACTGAGCACGCTGCGGCTGCTGCGCCAACCGCGCCTGCACGCTCTGCTGCTGTTCGCTGAGCTGGGCAATCGTGGCCTGCCTGGCCGTCAGCAACTGCTGACTGAACTGACTGGCCTGCCAGACATACTCGGCCACCTGTTGTTGGGCTTGCTGCTGAGCAGCGGTAACGCTACGCAACTCCTGCCCACGCTGCACGCACTGTTGCTGAGCCTGCTGCCAAGCCTGATGCACGGGCTGTAATTTGAGCGCCGGCGCGCTGTCAGCCAGCACCTGCAACTGCGGCTGAGCGTCCAACAGGGCTTGCCGCGCCCGTTGCTCCTGGGTTTGCGCCTGCTGCTGCTGACTGAGCGCCTTAGCCAGATCAAGCATATGCTGGCGCTGTTGCTGGCCGTCCTGTTGCTGGCTGTGGAGGGCGGTTTCCTGCTCGCTCAGTTGCGCCGCTTCAGCCTTTAACTGCTGACGCTGTTCATCGCTCAACAACTCAACGCCATCGGCGCGCGCGCGCAGCTGATCAAGGCTGACTCTGGCCTCACGGGTCTGCTCAAACACCCGCTGGGAAATCTGCCCGTAGATGTCGGTGCCGGTCAGTTCTTCCAGCAGCTCGGCGCGCTGATTGGCGTTGGCTTCCAAGAAGGCAGCAAAACCGCCCTGGGCCAGCAGCATGGATTTGGTAAAGCGCTCGAAATCCAGCCCGGTCAGGCGCTCGGTTTCGCGCAGCTTCTCGTTGATCTTGTCGGTGATGATCTGCCCGTCAGCCGCTGCCAGCTCGACCTTGGGCGCTTGCAGCGCACCATCGGCCTTGTCGCGGGCGCGGCGCTGGCTCCAAAAGGCGCGGTAAGCCACACCCTTGACCTCAAACTCGACCTCCGCCAAACAATCCGCCGTGTGCCGGGTCATCAGCTCGTTGGCGCTGGCCGACACCGTGCTCATGCGCGGCGTGCGGTGATACAGCGCCAGGCAGATGGCATCCAGTAGCGTGGTCTTACCGGCGCCGGTCGGTCCGGTAATGGCGAACAGGCCGTTGTCTTTGAAGGGCTCGGCCGTGAAGTCGATCTTCCACTCGCCCTTGAGCGAATTGAGGTTCTTCAGGCGCAGGCTGATGATCTTCATACGTCGCCCTCGCGCAACTCACTCACCACCTGTTGATACAGCCCCAGCAGCTTGGCCTGCTCAGCCTCCTCAAGCGCCTCGCTGCTCAAACGCTGGGCGAACACCTCCTCCACACTCAGCTCATCCAAGGTTTCCTTGGCCTGGCCTTGCAGGCTGGCGCTGGCAGTGCCGCGCTCACGGCGGATACGCAGCACTTCGACTGGCAGCCCCTCGCACAAGGCGGCTATGCGCAGCTGCAAATCGCTGAGGTAATCATCAGTTCCCACCAGCACTTCCAGCCAAACCGACTGCTGCGCACTGCCTTGCTTGGCCGCCTCGCTAATCGCCACTTCAAGCTCCTTAAGCGAGCCGCGCAGCGACAGCAGTGGCTGAAAACGTGGCACCGGCAAGGCGGTAATCTGCTGCAGGCCACTGCCATTCAGCTCAACCAGCAGCACTTCTTTTTGCTGCTTGGCTTCATCGAAGCTCAGGGCAATCGGTGAGCCGCAGTAGCGAATATGTTCCAGACCGCCGACCTTCTGCGGGCGATGGATATGCCCCAAGGCGATATACGCCGCCGGCGGAAAGGCGCTGGTGGGAAAGGCCTCCAGGCTGCCAACATAAATCTCGCGCACCGAATCACTGGCGCTGGCGCCGACGGTGGTCAGGTGGCCAGTGGCAATAATCGGCACATCGCCGCCCAGCTCCAGGCGCTTGGCTTCGGCCAGGGCATAGAGGTCGTGGTAGTGCTGCTGAATCGCCTGTTGCAGCGACAGCTGTTTGTCCTGTGCACTCTGCCCGGCCTGGCTGAGCAGTACATCGCGCGGGCGGATAAAGGGGATGCCGCAGAGCAATGCGCCGACTGAACCGTCGCGCCGATGCAGAGCCAACAACTGCTCATCAATCGCATCACAAACGCCGGGAATCACCCGCGTTCCCAGTTGCGCCAATAAGGTTTTACTCTCGCCGAGCATGGCCACCGAATCATGATTGCCACCGAGCACCACCAGCTCGCAACCGGTGGCGCGCAGCTCGACGATAAAGCGGTTGTACTGCTCGCGGGCATAACTGGGCGGCGCGCCGGTGTCGAAGATATCGCCGGCGATCAACACGGCATCCACCACCTGCTCGCGCACCTGCTCGATCAGCCAGGCACAAAAAGCCTGGTGCTCGGCCTGGCGAGTCTTGCCCATAAAGTGCTGGCCCAGGTGCCAGTCGGAGGTGTGCAGGATGCGCATTAATAACTCCAGGCTGAGTGAGAACGTCGCGGGCGAAGGTCAGGCAAGGCGACGTCAGGCGAAAAGGCGGCGTTTACTGGGCGTAAATGAGCATGTTGAGCCTGACTACAACGCCGTATGGCCGAGCGCAGTGGTTTTGACTCTGCCGGGTCAAAACTGCCAATCCTTAACCACCATATGGGTTTTTACTTTCCGTATGCCGGGGAAGTTTTCGATCTCGCCGCGCACCTCACTGAAGCGCAGCATCGAGGGCGCTTCGATGTACACCAGCATGTCAGTCTCGCCGCTGATACCACTGCAGCGGCGCACTTCGGGGAATACGCGCATCAACTCGGCATAGTGCTCACAACGCCCGCCGCTGTAGAACACCTCCAGATAGCCCTTGATCGCCGCCTCACCCGGCACCGCAACCTGTGCGTGGTAGCCGCTGATCACGCCACCTTGCTCCAACTGACGAATCCGCTCGCTCACCGCCGAGCGCGACAGATTGATCTCACGGGCGATCTGGCTAACGGGTAAGCGCGCATCGGCGCGCAGCAAGGCGAGTATCTGCTGGTCGAACTTGTCCACGAGGTGCTCTCAAAAGCAATTTGCTGGAGAATGCCGCCATTTCGCCGGGCAAAGCCGACGTTTCGCCAGCTGCCTGAATCAGGTGGGCGATTTAACATGGCGAACGAAACCGCAGAGCATACAACATGAGTCGTCTGAATCAGGAATTGGGCCTGCTGCAAGGGATTGGCCTGCTAAGCACCTCGTTACTCGGTACCGGAGTTTTCGTGATTCCGGCGCTGGCGGCGACAGCCGCCGGTGAGGCCTCGTTATGGGCCTGGATGATTCTTATCGCCCTGGTGTTGCCTGTGGCGTTTACCTTTGCCCAACTGGGCCGTCGCTTCCCCCATGCCGGCGGTGCACCGCACTTGATCGGCCGGGCGTTTGGCCCGCGCATGGAGCGCCTCAGCGCCCTGCTGTTTCTCGCTGTGCTGCCGGTGGGTTTACCGGCGGCGCTGAATATTGCCAGCGGCTTCTGGCAGGCGTTATTTGACCTCACGCATAACCAGGCCCTGATCATTGAGCTGGCGACCCTGGCCGCCATCCTCTTGCTCGGCCAGCGCCCGGCCAAGGCTTCGGGGTTGATTCAAGGCGCGATTGCCGTAGCGATTATTGGCACCATCGCGCTGATCTGGTGGGTCGGCGACTTGCCCGCCAGCCATCAGCCACTGCTGCCGCCGATCAGCGGTTCCTGGCACTTGCTGCCAACGGCGCTGGCCGTGATGTTCTGGTGTTTTGTCGGCATCGAGGCCTTTACCCACATGGGCGAAGAGTTCAAAAACCCCGAGCGCGACTTCCCGCTGGCCTTGCTGTTCGGTGTGCTGCTGGCCGGTTCGGTGTACTGGGCCTGTTCGGTGGCGGTGCTGAGTTTTCATGCTTACGGTGATGTGCAAACCGATGCTGCTTCGCTGCCACGCCTGCTCGACCTGCTGCTGGGCGAGAAGGCCCGCTGGTTGGCCGCAACGGTCGGCTACCTGGCCTGCTTCGCCTCGATGAACGTGTATATGCAGGGCTTTTCCCGGCTGATCTGGAGCCTGGCCGACGAGGGCAAACTGCCGGGCAGCCTGGCCCAACTCAACCGCCACGGCGTACCAGCCCGCGCCCTGTTGCTGGTGGTTTTGAGCTGCGCGTTGTGCGCCGGCCTGGCCAGCGTGCTCAACCTGACGGTGGACGACCTGATCCGCTACGCCAACGGCAACTTCGTGCTGGTCTACCTGCTCAGCATGGCCGCTGGCTGGGTATTGCTGCGCGGTATCTGGCGCTGGCTGGCAGCATTCAGCGCACTGCTGTGCGGCTTGGTGCTGCTGATGTTGGGGATGGATGCAGGCTATGCCCTAGCCTTGCTCGCGGTACTCGGCCTGCTCGACCGCCTCAATGAGCAACGCAGCATGCGCCTGGCTACCGGGCCACACTGAAAGCACCGTTAACCTTTAACTTGGTCAGTCATTCCAGCTACCCTCAGCCCAGCTAGGTACTGACAAGGACTACCATGCGCCGCATTCTTCATGACCTGAAAATCCTCATCCTCACCAACCTGTGGATCGTGCCGGTACTCGCCGGCCTGGTCGGTGCGCTGTTTTACTTTGCCGCGCCACCACCGCCGATGCACGCGCGCCTGGCCACCGGCAGTGAAAGCGGTGGTTACCATGCCTTCGGCGTGCGCCTGCAAACTGAGCTGGCGCTGCACGGTTTTACCCTGGAATTGGTGCCCAGCGCGGGCTCGCAGGACAACCTGAGCAAACTCACGGCCGACGAGGTGGAACTGGCCCTGGTGCAAAGTGGCCAAGAGTTGAGCCTGAGCGATGAGCAACGCGAGAAGATTGCCGGCCTCGGCGTGATGTACCGCGAGCCACTGTGGTTATTCCTTGGCGAACATGTGCAATTCGAGCGTTTGGCCGACCTGATGCAGCTGCGCCTGGCCATCGGTTCACAGGGCAGCGGCACCCAGGCGGTGACCGCCGCGCTGCTGAGTGCCAACCGCATCGAGCCTGAGAGCTATCCACCGCAGTGGCAAGCACTGGGCGGTCGCCGCGCCGCCGATGAACTGGTTGCCGGCACGCTGGACGCCGCCTTTTTCATCGGCCCAGCGGAAAATGTGCTGCTGCAGCGTCTGGCCGCCGAGCCCAAGCTGCGCCTGGTCGGCCTGCGCCGCATAGACGCCTACCTGGCGCGCCTGCCTTACCTGAGCCAACTGCAGGTCGGTGAAGGCATGCTCGACTTGGCCCACAATGTGCCAAGCACGGACATTGCCACCCTCGGCCCAGTCGCCACCCTGGTCGCCGGCGAAGACTTTCACCCCTCGCTGACCCCACTGATCCTCGAAGCCACCAAGACCGTGCTGAAGAACGGCAGCCTGCTCGACCCGGCCGGCAGTTACCCGGCTCGCCCGCCGCTGTCGCTGCCGATTCTCGATGAAGCCGAGTACTACTACGCCAAGGGCTTGCCGATCCTGCAACGCTACCTGCCGTTCCGCATCGCCTCGCTGGCCGACCGCTACATCATCCTCGCCATCCCGCTGCTGGTGCTGTTGTTCCCGCTGTTCAAGGCCATCGGCCCGATTTACCAGTGGCGCATCCGTGCGCGCATCTACCGCTGGTACAAGCACCTGCGCGAGATCGACCAGCAGCTGTACAAAGGCAAGCTGAGCGGCAACATCGGTGCAGAAATCGAGCGCCTGGAAAAGCTCGAAGACGAACTGGCCCAAGTGGAAGTGCCGCTGTCCTACTCCAACGAGTTGTATGAGCTGCACATGCACCTGCGTTACATGATCGAACGCCTGACCTCCTACCAGCGGCGCACGACTGACGCAGCGAAGGTCGGGTAACATGCGCACTTTCCGTTTACGCACCACGAGGCCGCTATGCCGATCCGCCACTGTATCGTCCACCTGATCGACAAGAAGCCCGATGGCACGCCCGCGGTGCTGCATGCTCGCGATACCGAGCTGGGCGCGTCCCAGGCCATCGAGAACATGCTCGCCGACCTCAACGAGAGCTATAACGCCAAGCAGGGCAAAGCCTGGGGCTTCTTCCATGAGGAGTCCGGGGCGTATCCGTTCAGCGGTTGGCTGAAAAATTATCTGGACGGCGGCCAGGACTTCGCCGCGTTCAGCCGTCAGGCCGTGGAGCAGCTACAGAAGCTGATGGAAGAATCCAACCTGTCCACCGGCGGCCATGTGCTGTTCGCCCACTACCAGCAAGGCATGACCGACTACTTGGCCATCGCCCTGCTGCACCACAGCGAAGGCGTGGCAGTGAACGATGCGCTGGACGTGACCGCCGCCAAGCACCTGGACCTCAGCCAGTTGCACCTGGCGGCGCGGATCAACATTTCCGAATGGCAGAACAACGCCAACTCCAAGCAGTACATCTCGTTTATCAAGGGCAAGAACGGCAAGAAGGTCTCGGAGTACTTCCGCGACTTTATCGGCTGTCAGGAAGGCGTCGACGGCCCGGGTGAAACCCGCACCCTGCTGAAAGCCTTCAGCGACTTCGTTGAAAGCGAAGACCTGCCGGAAGAACAGGCCCGCGAAAAAACCAAGACCCTGGTCGGCTACGCCAGCAGCCAGGCCAAGCTGGGCGAGCCGATGACCCTCACCGAACTGTCCGGCTTGATTGACGAAGAGCGGCCCAAGGCGTTTTACGAGCATATCCGCAACAAGGATTACGGCCTGTCGCCGGAAATCCCCGCAGATAAACGCACGCTCAACCAGTTCCAGCGTTTTACCGGCCGCGCCGAAGGCCTGTCGATCAGCTTCGAAGCGCACCTGCTGGGCTCAAAGGTCGAGTACGACGAAAGCACTGACACCCTGGTGATCCGCAACCTGCCGACGCAGCTCACCGACCAACTCAAGCGTCGCAAGAACTGACGCCCCACAGGCCAGCGAGGCAAGGAACGCCGATGAAAAAAGTCATTTTGCTGGTCTGCGCCGTCGCGCTGTACCAGCACTGGGACAAACTGCAGCACTGGCTGCAACCGGCTCAAGTGCGCGGCAACCCTGAGGTGGTGCTGTATGCCACGCAGTGGTGCGGCTACTGCGCCAAAACCCGCGAACAGTTGGTGAACGATGGTGTGGGCTATCGCGAGGTGGATATCGAAAAGAATGCGGCAGGCCATGCCACCTTCAAGGCGTTAGGCGGCCGCGGTGTGCCGCTGATCGATATCAACGGCACGCTGATTCACGGCTACAACCCGCAAGCGATGCGGGCCGCTTACTGAAGCAGGCCGCGCGCACCGCCAGCCGTGCGCGCCAAGCTGTACTGGCCTACAACGCTTTAATCGCAAAACCCAGTCGCGGGAAGTGCACGTGCACGGTGCCGGCACGCGGGTCTTCTCGGCGCAGGATCAGCTCTTCTGTGCCGCTGAAGACCAGCTCCCCCTCAACCGCATCCACGCCATAGTCGATGGCGGAAATCGCCACCTGCTGACCCACGGTAAAGCCGTTGGGATCAACCAGCGCCGTTTCCGGTAGCGCGGCCGGAGAGGCATCACGGGCAATGCTGATGGCTTCTTCGGCACTCATGTCGCTGAACGAGCCGTGGCCGAAGTCCAGCACCCGCGCCAGCCAGGTGGCGACGGCTGGATAGGCATCAACCAGCGGCGCCGTCACCGGGGTGCCGCGCAGGAACCACAGCGAATGCGCCATGGCGATATCCGCCAACGAGGCCTCACCAAACAGAAAGTCCCCCGGCTCACGCTCAAGTTGCTGCTGCAAGCGCGCCATCAGTGTGGGCCATTGGTGCTTCGCCACCTCCAGCGGCACTCGCGTGGCCAGGCCACCGTTGAACAGCGTCGAACGGTCGGCAATAAAGGTCTTAAGGAACTCCGGCGGCAATTTGCCGAAACGTGCCGCGACGGACTCCGGCTGAAACACCAGGCTTACCGCGTGCAGAAACACCTGGGAGTCGGCCCACTGGGCGAAACTGGCGACGTTAAACGCTTGGCCTTCCGGGAACAGCGCCGGGGTGCTTTTCTCCGCTTCCAGACGCTGGGCGATCAAGGCACTGTCGCAGTAGATGTCCGCGCCGATCTGCAGCACCGGGGTTTTACGGTAGCCACCGGTCAATGCGGTGAGGTCTGGCTTGGGCATGATTGGCGGGATCATTACCGAGCGCCAGGACAGCTGCTTGAAACCGAGCATCAAGCGCGTCTTCTCGGCGAAGGGCGAAGTCGGGTAATGGTGCAGGATCAACTCGTGCATGGCAGGCTCCGCAGCGTTTGGGGATAAGCCAGCAGCTTAACCCTGCCTACGCTAGCGGCCTACCCGCTTAGCCTAATGGCGCGTTATCAGCCACGGCGATAACAGCCTGGGTGGCGACCAGGGCTTCCTTGGCCGTCTTGGTCAGCGCCTTGATGGCACGCTCGCGGCGCAGCGCATCGCCTTTCGCCGCGCAGGCCTCGATATACACCAAGGCCTGCGCCGGGCTGGAATAGAAGAAGCGCGCGCCCTTGCCGCTCTGATGCTTGGCAAAGCGTTTGTGCGGGTCGTCGCTGATGCCGCAATACAACGCACCATTGGCCGCCCGCACCAAATAGACAAACCAGGCTTTGCTGACGGGCGTGGCAATCGCAGGGGACAAATCAGGCATCAGGAAAATCAATCGGTTGAGGCTCAAGCGGCGAGCTTAACGGCTCTTCGGCAACGCCGCCAAACCTTTGCCCGCCTGCTGCCGAATAGCGGGCAGCGTCCTATTCTTTGAAATACCGCGCCCTGACCGCCGTCACCGTGGCCTCGCGCAGCAGACCGATAAACAGCTGCTCGACATCGGTCAGCAGCTGGTTTTCCGGGGTCACCAGGTAGATTTCGTTGACCGGCAACTTGTCATAGGGCGGCAACTGGAACAGCAGCTTCTGCGCCACATAGGGTTTGGCCCCCTCCACGGTCAGGGCGCCAAAGCCGAGGCCGGCGAGAATCAGCCGGCGCACCTCTTCCTCGTTCGGCGACACGGCCACCAGGCGACCCCAGAACTGCTGTTCGCTGCGTACCGAGCTGACGGCGCTAAGGCCCTCGCCCGGCTGATCGCTCTCGAAGGACACATAGCTCAGCCCGCGCAGATCCTCGGCCGTCAGCCCCTCGCGGGCAAACAGCGGGTGGCGCGGGCCGCAATAGAAGGCCATCTGCTCGTAACCAATCAGGTCGAAATGCAGGCCGGTCTGCGCGGTTTTCTTGTTGCTGATGCCGATATGCAGGCCGCCCCGCGCCACGGCGTCGACGATGTCGGCGCTGGGCTGGGAGCTGAGGCTGATCAATACATTGGGATACAGCTGATGAAACTGCGCCAGGCTGTCGTCAAACGGCTGGCAGCTGACGTGGCTGGCCACCTGGATATGCAGCTCGCCGAGCACCGCACCGGCGGCACCGGCGTACTGCTCAGCCATCTTATCGATGATGCTGCCGGCCGAGGAAATGTACTCGTAAACCCGCAAGCCCTGTTCGGTCAGGGCGAACATGCCCTTCTTGCGCTGAATCAGGCGCATGCCCAGGTGTTCTTCCAGTCGTTTGAGCGCATTACTGACGCTGGGCTGACTGAGCGACAGCTTGCGCGCCGCGCCGGTGATGCTGCTTTCCTCGACTATCACCAGAAAGGTGTACAGCAGGTTCCAGTCCAGATTGCGCAGCAAGCGCTCGCGGGGCGACAGCATGATCGGTGGCTCTCCCAGGTAGGCCCTCATATTGGCCAATTCTGGGGCAACAGTGCACTGCCCCAGCCTCCGAGTGCAAGCCTGCCAGGCCGCGTCATCGCTCAGTCCACATCATGCGCCAGAAGGTCGCGGTATTCGCCACGGCGGCGGATCAGCCGGCTGCCCTGTTGCACGTCCACCATCACTGCGGCAGCCGATTGCCGGCCACAGTACTGGCTCATCATTTCCAGGGCGTAGGCCCCCACGTCCAGTAGGGCAATCACATCGCCCATGTCGGTGGCGGCCGGCAACTCACGCAGGTTGGGCTGGTGTACCAGCACCTTCTCCAGCACCGCACGATGTTCGGCCAGAGCCGGCTGCTCGGCGATCAGGTCCGCCACGGCACCCTCGCCCTCAATGTCGTAGTAGGTGTCGCTGCTGTCGCACAGCGGCCCGGCTATACGGCAGTGCTGGGTATCCCGATCATCGGCGCGCGAGGCGTTGAGCATGTGGAAGTACCAGCCGATGTACAGGTCGAACAACACGCTGTAGCCGGCATCCAGATAAAACACCGGGCGACCCTGGCGCTCTTTGCGGGCCTCGATGCGGGTTAGCAGGATGGCGGTGTCGCTGACCATGCTGCGCCCCGGCTCGACGATCAGCTCAATCTGCTCACCCAGGGCCTGAGCCATGGGTTTGATCAGGTGTTCGGCGAGCTGGGCGAAGTCGATCTCGGTGCGGTAGTTGGCACAATAATGCGCGGCGACCGAATCGAAGTTCTCCTGCGCGCTGCTGTAATTCTTCGGGAAGCCACCGCCCAGGTTCACGTGCTCCAGCGGGTAAGGCAGGCGTGCGCTGACCTGCCGCACATAATCGATGAGGAAGTTGGCCTCGGCCTGGTACACGCTGATATCGGTGATCTGGGTGCCGATATGCGCATGCACTCCTACCAGTTTCAGCGCGCCAGGATTCGCCAAAATCAGGTCGATGGCCTCGGCCTGCTCGGCGGCGGTCATGCCGAATTTGGAGGTCGAGGTGCCAGTCTGCCAACCGGCCGCCGCGCCGCCCTGAATTTCCGGGATGATGCGCAGGCTGACCCGGGCCTGCTTACCCAGCTCCGCCGCCACAGTGAGAATGCGCGCCAGCTCCGACAGCGAATCGACGTTGATCGCCTTGATTCCGGCGGCAATCACCTCGCGCAGCTCATGCACCTGCTTGGCCACACCGTTGAACACCAGCTGCGACGGGGCGAACCCGGCGATTTGCGCCTTGTAGAACTCGCCGCCAGAGTTGACCTCCAGATCCAGGCCGCAGTCCTTGAACACCTTGAGCACCGCCAGGTTGGCGCAGGCCTTGCTGGCGAAGCAAACCCGGGTATTGGCGTGCACACGGCGGAAGTTATCGAGAATATCCCGCGCGTTATGCCGCAGCTTGGCTTCTGAATAAACAAACAGTGGCGAACCATAGCGCTCGACCAATTCGCTGGTGTTGACCCCATCGATCAGTAACTGGTTGTGGCCACTCTCAAGGTGCTGGGCTCTTTTCCAGGGGTGCAGGGAGACGACTTCGCTCATGGCAGTACTCACTCAAACAAGGCAGTTAAAATTAATATTGGCTGGCCAGCAGGCGGCGCAGGTTGTCCGACTTCGGGGCATTGAACAGCTGCTCGGGGCAGCCCTGCTCCTCGATACGGCCCTGGTGCAGGTACACCAACTTGGACGAAACCTCGCGGGCAAAGCGCATCTCGTGGGTGACCATGATCATGGTGCGCCCCTCTTCGGCCAGCTCGCGGATCACCTTCAACACCTCGCCGACCAGCTCCGGGTCCAGGGCCGAGGTCGGCTCATCGAACAGCATCACCTCCGGGTCCATGGCCAGGGCACGGGCGATGGCCACCCGCTGCTTTTGCCCGCCGGACAGGCAGTCGGGGTACATCTGGCACTTCTCCAGCATGCCGACGCGGGCCAGTAGCTTCTTCGCCTGGGCCTCTACGTCAATGCGATTGCGTTTAAGCACCAGACACGGGCCGAGCATGACGTTCTCCAGCACGGTCATGTGCGACCACAGATTGAACGACTGGAAGACCATGGCCAGGCGCGAACGCACCCGCTCGATCTGCCGCTGAAAGCGCCGCGAGCGCACGCCACGGCTGTTCGGCGTCAGCTCCAGCTCCTCGCCGTTCACTTTCAGGCGCCCGCTGTCGGGGAACTCCAGCAGGTTCATGCAGCGCAGCAAGGTGCTTTTGCCCGAACCGCTGGAGCCGATGATGCTGATCACATCTTGCTTCTCGGCGGTCAGCGAGATGCCCTTGAGCACCTCGATACCGGCAAAGGACTTATGCAGGCCTTCCACTTGCAGGGCAGCGTTGGTCATCTCGAGACTCCGGTGGGAACCCGCTTCACGGCGGGTGCAGTAGCAATGGCTGGGGCCTGGCGGACCCGCTGGTGACGGGTCAGGCACAGCTCCAGGCGGCGCCAGAACCAGACGAACACACTGGTCATCAGCAGGTAGAGCACGGCCGCCCACAGGTACACGGACAGGTCGAAGGTCTGCGAGAAGATGCGCCGGGTCTGCCCCATCACATCGAACAGAGTGATCACGCTGACCACCGCACTGCCCTTGAGCAGCAGGATGATTTCGTTACCCAGGGCCGGAAACGCGATGCGGTAGGCATTGGGCAGGATGATCTTGCGGTACTGGTTGAAGCGCGACAGGCCCATGGCCACACCCGCCTCGATCTGCCCGTAAGGCACGGCGCGCAGACCACCCCGAAGAATCTCTATCTGATAGGCCGTGGAGTTGAGGACAAAGGTCAGCAACGCGCAGTAGTAAGGATCGCGGAAGAACCACCAGAGCCCCAGTTCGCTCAGCTCGGCACGGAACTGACCGGAGCCGTAATAGACCAAAAACAGCTGGGCCAACAGCGGCGTACCGCGAAAGAACGAGACGAACAGGCGAATCGGCCAGCGCAGCAGCCCCTGCTCGCTGCAGCGGGCGATGGCCAAAGGTAAGGCCAGCGCGCAGGACAGCAGCGCGGCGATGACAGTGAGCTGCAAGGTCAGGCCGGCGCCGGCCAACAACTGAGTGGAGAAGCGCGCGAGGATATCCATCATGCTGCGGCACCTCCGCTACGGTAACCACGGTTGGCTCGGCGCTCCATGCGTGCCAACAGGTACTCGCAGAGCAGGCACACGCCCCAATAGGCCAGGCACACCACCAGGAAGAACAGAAACGGCTTCTTGGTGGTGCCCACGGCGATATTGGCCACCCGCATCAGATCACTGAGGGCAATCACCGAAACCAGGGCGGTGTCTTTGAGCAGGTTGATCCACAGGTTGCCCAGGCCCGGCAACGCCAGACGCAGCAGTTGCGGCAGCTCGATCACCCGGAAGATCGTCAGCCGGCGCAGGCCCATAGCCTGGCCCGCCTCGCGCTGACCGCCGTCCAGGGCCTGCCAGGCGCCACGCCAGACTTCGCTGGAATAGGCGGCAAACACCATGGCCAGGGCCACGACCCCGGCAACAAAGGGGCTCAGCTCGAAATAACCGACCTCTGGATCGTACCAACGCAGCAGGGCATTCAAGCCCATACCGACGCCGTGGTAGATGATAAACAGGGTGAGCAACTCGGGCAGGCCGCGCAGGGTGGTGCTGTAGGCCAAGGCCAGGCTGCGCGCCAGGCGCCCGCCAAACAGCGCCAGCACAGCCACCAGCAAGCCCAGCAGCAGCCCGACCGGCAGGGTGGTCAGTGCCAGGGCCAGGGTTACCCCAAGGCCCTGCAACAACTCGTCACCCCAACCGGCGTCACCAAAACTCAGGTAAGTGAGCCAGTCCATAACAAATCCTCTTCTCGTTCAGCAGATGGCTCGTGCTTGGCTCACTGCTCCAAGGTCAGCAGGTTGAGCGAGAAGAATTTGTCGTTGATGGCCTTGTAGGTGCCGTCGGCGATGATCGCCGCCAGGGCTTGATTGAGTTGCTGACGCAGCTGCTCGTCTTCCTTGCGCACGGCCATGCCGACGCCCTCACCGACATATTTAGGGTCACTGACCGGCTCGCCGACTATGCGACAGCAACTGCCGTCGTCGGACTTCAGGGTCCAGTCAAGCATCGGGATCATGTCGCCGACCTGGGCATCCAGACGCCCGGAGACCATGTCTAGGTTCACCGCATCCTGGGTCGGATACAGGCGTACATCGGAGTCGGGGTACATGGCCATCAGGAAGTCGGCCTGGGTGGTGGCACCCTGAGCGCCGAGGGTCTTACCGGCCAGGGCGGCCGGGCTGAAATCCTTGAGGTTGGAGTCCTTGGACACCACAAAGGTCATCGCCGACTTCTGATAGGGATCACTGAAGGCGACCATCTGCTTGCGCTCCTCAGTGATAAACATGGAAGCGATCACCACATCATATTTACGCCCCATCAGCGCGGGGATGATGCCGTCCCAGTCCTGAGCTACCAAACTGCACTTGACCTGCATGCGTTTGCACAGCGCCTCACCGATTTCGACATCGAAGCCAGCCAACTGGCCGTCGGCGGTGTAGTAGTTAAAGGGTGGATACGCGCCTTCGGTGGCGATGCGCAGGGTCTTGCCTTCGGTGGCCTGGGCGGCGCCTAAGGGCAGGAGGCCGATGCCGGCACAGAGCAACAATGAGCGGAGAGTCTTATTCATATTATTTTCCTCTGGAAGCAGATTTCGCTGTGAAATCAGGTTGCGCGGTAAAGCCGACTATCCCCCACACACCCACTTCACATCGCACTGTGATGACCATTGGGTCACCGCTGCAACGCAAGAATCCGCCCAGCCCTAACATTTATCAAATGCATATTTATTATGTTATGCATAGCCCTCAGCTATGTTTAAGCCCGCAAAAATCCGCTTCCGCTTCCGCTAACGCGCCATGCCTCGGCAAACGCTACTGAGCGATCAGTAAAGGCCGAGCCAATGCCCGTGCGTACTGACAAGCCTGTAGCCCCCCCCTGCAGAAAATGCGCGGGCGTCGTTACACTGCGTACTTTGTAAAGGAGCACAGGCGATGCAAGAGGCAGCGGTTTACGGTACAGGCGATGCGTCCTATCAGGCCGCCGGCGGCATTGAGGGCTTACGCTGCCTGGTCTCGGACTTTTACCGCTTGATGGATGAGCGCCCCGAGGCCGCACAACTGCGCAGCCTGCATGGCGAGAGCCTGGAACTGGCGAGCGACAAACTGGCCTGTTTCCTCAGCGGTTGGCTAGGCGGGCCCAGATTGTTCAGCGAGAAGTACGGCGCTATCGCCATCCCGGCCTTTCACGCCCAATGGCCGATTAATCAACAGCTGGCCGAGAGCTGGCTCAGTTGCATGGAGCAAGCGATTGCCTTGCAACCCTACACGCCGGCGTTTGCCGAGTATTTGCTGACCCAGCTGCGTGTGCCGGCGCAGCGTATCGTCCAGGCCAGCCGCAACCGGCATGGCCTACCCAGCGAATAGCTGTCAGCGATAACCATGCAGCGACAGGCCCCAGCGTACTGTTAAGGCTGCTCTTTCCAGCGCGCGGCCGCATCCTGATCTGAGCAGCGCCCCTCGACCCAGCGCGGGCCGTCGGCGGTGTCTTCCTTCTTCCAGAACGGCGCACGGGTTTTCAGGTAGTCCATGACGAAGTTGCAGGCATCGAATGCGGCCTGACGGTGAGCGCTGCTGGTGCCGACAAACACAATCGGCTCGCCCGGCTCCAGGCGGCCAACGCGGTGGATGACCTCGATGCCCAGCAACGGCCAACGCTGCTTAGCCTCCTCGGCGATCTTGGCCAGGGACTTCTCGGTCATGCCGGGGAAGTGCTCGAGAAACATGCCGGCGACTTCGCGTCCCTCGTTGAAGTCGCGCACATAGCCGACAAAGCTGACCACCGCACCAATGCCCAGGTTGGCGGCATGCAGGGCGTTGAGCTCATGGCCGGGATCGAAGGGTTGCGACTGGACGCGAATACTCATGTAGATGCTCTCGTGTGGGAGGGGCGCAGGATGGGTTAGCGGCGCAAAGCAAAACTGGCAAAACTACCGCGCAAGCCGTGCGCCGCGTTACCCACCACGCGTCCAACTGGCGGCATGGGTAGCATGAAGGACATCCATGTCCCTCACCCTGCGGGCAGCTAAAGCGGTGCAATACGGCATCCTGCCGTTTTGTCGCTGCGCTCAACCCATCCTAAAAACCACCTTTATCCGCCGGTCACGGTGGGGAAGAACGCCACTTCATCGCCGGCCTGTAGCGGTTCGTCCAGGCTGCAGAGTTCCTGATTGCGCGCGCACATCAGGTTCTGCTCGGCCAGCACGTCCCATACGCCACCACGGATTAACAGATGCTGACGCAGCTCATCGAGGCTGGCGAATGCACCACTCAACTGTTCACCGTCCAGCCCCAGCGTCTCGCGGTAACGGGCGAAATACTGCACGCGAATCATGCGCCTTCTCCTGCCACAAAGTGGCCACTCTTGCCGCCGACTTTCTCCAACAGGCGCACGTTTTCGATGACCATGCCGCGATCCACCGCCTTGCACATGTCGTAGATGGTCAGCGCGGCAACGCTGGCGGCGGTCAGGGCTTCCATTTCCACCCCGGTTTGCCCGGTCAGCTTGCAGCGCGCGGTAATCCGCACGGCATCCGTACCTTCGGCCAGCAGCTCGACCTTGACGCTGCTGAGCATCAGCGGATGGCACAGCGGGATCAGATCACTGGTTTTCTTCGCCGCCTGAATGCCGGCAATGCGCGCCACGGCAAACACATCACCCTTGGGGTGTTCGCCCTGGCTAATCATCTGCAGGGTTTCGGGGCGCATGCGCACCAAGGCTTCGGCCACGGCTTCACGGACGGTCAGGGCTTTATCGCTGACATCGACCATATTGGCGCGGCCTTGGGAATCGAGATGGGTTAACACGGGCAGACTCCAGACAGGTGTCCGCCGATTGTAAACCCAGGGGTCAGGTTACGGCACCTGTGAATGCCGATGGATGCAGCCAGATGCTGCAAGCAGCCGCCAGCCCTGCAGCCATAAGGCGTGCAGGGCGAGTGCTGCCGGTGAGTTACAGATGGGTTTCGGCGTACTCGGCGAGGATCGAGCGTGGCACCCCTTGCAGGGTGATGTGCACGCCATGCTCGAAGTCTTTAAAGCGCTCCGTCAGGTAAGTCAGCCCGGAACTGGGAGCCGACAGGTAAGGCGTATCGATCTGCGCCAGGTTGCCAAGGCACACCACTTTAGAGCCGCTGCCGGCACGGGTGATGATGGTTTTCATCTGGTGCGGGGTGAGGTTCTGGCATTCGTCGATCAGGATCAGGCTTTGCTGGAAGCTACGCCCGCGGATGTAGTTTAGCGATTTGAACTGCAGCGGCACTTTTTGCAGGATGTAGTCGACGCTGCCGTGGGTGTTCTCGTCCTCCATATGCAGGGCTTCGAGGTTGTCGGTGATCGCGCCGAGCCAGGGCTCCATTTTTTCTGCCTCGGTACCGGGTAGAAAGCCGATTTCCTGATCCAGCCCCTGCACGCTGCGGGTGGCGATAATGCGCCGATAACGCTTGCTGACCATGGTCTGCTCGATGGCCGCCGCCAGGGCCAGGATGGTTTTACCGGAGCCGGCCGCGCCGGTCAGGTTGACCAGATGAATGTCCGGATCAAGCAGGGCAAACAGCGCCAGTGACTGGTACACATCACGCGGGCGCAAGCCCCAGGCCTCTTGATGCATCAGCGGCTCCTGGTGCATGTCGAGGATCAGCAATTCACCTGGTTTAATGCCTTTGATCCAGCCGACGAAGCCCTGCTCGTCGATGATGAACTCGTTGAGGTGCATCGCCGGCATCTCTTCGCTGAGCTGCACTTGGTGCCAGGTGCGGCCGTGGCCCTGACGCGTCTCGACCTTCTCCACGCGATCCCAAAAGGAGCCACTGACGTTGTGATAACCCTTGGGCAACAGCGATATATCGTCGACCAACTGGTCGGTGTGGTAGTCCTCTGAATTAATCCCGCAGGCGCGCGCTTTTAGGCGCATGTTGATGTCTTTGGTCACCAGCACCACGTTGAGGCCAGGACGCCGCGACTTCAGCTCCACCAGTTGGTTGATGATCTTGTTGTCGTTGAGGTCTTCCGGCAGCCAGGTCAGCGGCGCGGCGCTTTTACTCATCAGAATCGACAGAAAGCCGCATGGCCCGCTCTTATCGCGCTGGATCGGCACGCCATGCTCCACTTCCTCGGGGTTGGCACTGCCAAGAATCTTGTCGATCAGGCGAATGGCCTGACGGCATTCGGCGGCGACCCCCTGCTTGCCGGTTTTAAGCTTGTCCAACTCCTCCAGTACGGTCATCGGGATGGCGACGTGGTGCTCCTGAAAATTCAGCAGCGCGTTGGGGTCGTGGATCAGCACATTGGTGTCGAGGGCGTACAGGGTTGGGGCGGTGGATTTGGCGCGTCCGTGGTCATCCATACTCGGTCACCTTCTGTAGTAGCCAAGCAGCGCAGAAGTGAAACTACGCCGCGAAGGGCCGCCGGCTGCTCAGTGACGAGGCTGAGCAGGCTGCAAATAGGTGAGGGCCGATGGCCGCCACCTGTCTGCAGGGTTCGGCGGTCTTACCTTTTAATTACTCCTATTTGGATGACAGAAAAACGTTTATTTAGGGATTGACCGGTTTATTTTTAAGTATGGCAAATAGCGCTTGGCGCACCGCTCCGGCACCGCTACAGTCAAGGGTTCTAGCGCCCTGCGCGGCTGCTGTTTTTTTTAACCAACGCCCCGTGCAACCGCGCAGCGATTGACCTCAACGGTCACATGCACCAGCTCGGCAATCCCTGCCAAACGTGCCTTATAGCGATCTGCCGAGCGATCATCATGGGTGACCAGGCTGACGATGCAGGCAAACTGCGCCCGCCCTACACGCCATACATGCAAGTCTGTCAGTTCGGTATCCACCTCCTCGGCTAAAGCACTGCGTATGCGCGCCACCACCGGGCTGTCCATCTCGCGGTCGAGCAACACCTTGGCGGTTTCAACCAGTAAGCCTTTGGCCCATACCGCGATGATCACCGCACCGATCACCCCCATCAGCGGGTCAAGCCAATCCCAGCCCAGCAGCATCCCGCCTACCAGCGCAAGGATCGCGGCGACCGAGGTCAGGGCATCGGCCAGCACATGAACAAAAGCAGCATGCCGATTGAGGTCTTTACCCGCCGAGGTGGCGGCGTGATCGTGATCGTGATCGTGATCGGCATGAGCATGCCCGTGGGCGTGGGCGTGGGCGTGGGCGTGATCATGACTGTCGCGCAGCAACCAGGCGGACACCAGGTTAACCAGCAAGCCAATCACGGCCACCCACAGGGCCATGTCGAAGGTAATGGTTTGCGGTTGCCATAAGCGCCACAGCGACTCGAACGCCAGCATCGCCACCACCACAACCAGCAGCAAGGCACTGGCGAAACCAGCCAGCACCTCAATCTTCCAAGTGCCAAAAGCAAAGCGTGGGTCATCGGCATAACGCCGCGCCAGCAGATACGCCAGGGCAGTCAGGCCAATGGCAAGCATGTGCGAGGCCATGTGCCAGCCATCCGCAAGCAAGGCCATGGAGTTGAAGGCATAGCCGGCGACAATCTCCACCAGCATGGTCACCCCAGTCAGCGCCGCCACGCGCCAGGCTTGGCGCTCGGCGCGGGTCTCCAACGGGCGATAGTCGTGGGAAGGCTCCCAGCGTGAGTGGTTGCAGGCGGTCATGATGGCTCCTTGATGGATTCGACCCGAACAAACTACAACCCCGTGGTGGCCCCTGGGTCAAGCGACGCAAGACAAACTTAGCTAATCACCCTTATAGGTAGTCTCAGCCGCCGCCAGCTTCTAGAATCGCCGCAGACTTTCAGGAGCACAGTTTATGTTGATGGTGATTTCCCCGGCCAAGACCCTCGATTACGAGACGCCGTCGGTAACCCCGCGTTTTACCCAGCCTGAGCACCTCGACCACGCGCAAGCGCTGATCGAGCAGCTGCGCGATTTTAGCCCCGCGCAAATCGCCGAACTGATGCACCTCTCGGACAAACTCGCTGGCCTTAATGCCGCGCGCTTTGGCAGCTGGGAGCGGCCGTTCAACCCCGCCAACGCCAAGCAGGCGCTGCTGGCGTTCAAAGGTGACGTGTACACCGGGCTGAATGCCGAAGATTTCAACGAAACCGATTTCGACTTCGCGCAAAAGCACCTGCGCATGCTCTCCGGCCTATATGGCCTGTTGCGCCCACTCGACCTGATGCAGCCCTATCGCCTGGAGATGGGCACCAAGCTGGCCAACCCGCGCGGCAATAACCTCTATGACTTCTGGGGTGAGCGCATCAGCGGCTGGCTCAATGAGGCACTGGCCGCCCAGGGCGATGAGGTGCTGCTCAACCTGGCCTCCAACGAGTACTTCAGCGCGGTGAAGCGTAAGGCGCTGAATGCGCGAATTATCAACACCGAATTCAAGGATCAGAAAAACGGCCAGTACAAGATCATCAGCTTCTACGCCAAGAAAGCCCGCGGCCTGATGGCGCGTTACGTGATAAAAGAGCGCATCACCGATCCCGCCGGCCTCAAGGACTTCAGCTACCAGGGCTATCGCTATTCGGCGGAGCAGTCCAAGACTGATAGTCTGGTGTTCCTACGTGACCACCCCGAGGCCTGATTAATGCTATTCGGCGCAATCCTGGTACTGAGCTGGCTGATCTTGCTGATCCGCTACCCGAGCAAGGCACTGCCGATCTCGCTCGCCGCTTTGATCGGCCTGGGCCTGGTGTCCAGCTGGGTGCTCTGGGAGGAAAGCCGCGAGAATCGTCATCTGGCGCACCTCGAATTACGTCTCGACTATGCACCGGACCGCTGCCCGGGGAATCGGCCACTGGCACTGAGCCTTAAAAACGCCAGTGAAGCGGTGTTGGTTGAACTGCAATGGCAGATCGCCGCCTACCGCCCAGGCGAAAGCACCAACCTGGCCGAGCGCCTGTATGAAACCCCACGCTACAGTGGCCCTGGTGACTTACAGCCAGGCGCTGACTGGCAAGCCTGCTTGCCGCTGCCAATTCTGCGCAGCGGTTATCGTGCAAGCACCCTGGTTTTTCGCGCCGAGCGCCTGCAAGGCAGCTTTGTCTATTAAGACCGCCACAACGACTACATAAAAATAATAAGGAGCTGTGCATGAGCCAACCCAGCGTACTGATCACCGGCTGTTCCAGCGGCATTGGCCGCGCCCTGGCCGAGGTGTTTCAGCAAGCCGGTTACCAAGTCTGGGCCACCGCACGCAAAGCAGAGGACCTCGCGGCTTTGAGCGAGGCCGGGTTCCACGCGGTCGAGCTAGACGTCAACGACGGCCAGACGCTGGGCCAGTTGGCCGAACGCCTGAAAACCGAAATCGGTGGCCTCGATGTGCTGATCAACAATGCCGGTTACGGCGCCATGGGCCCGCTGCTCGACGGCGGTGTAAGCGCCATGCGCAAGCAGTTCGAAACCAACGTGTTCTCAATAGTAGGCGTGACCCGCGCGCTGTTCCCGCTGCTGCGGCAGAACAAGGGCCTGGTGGTGAATATCGGCAGCGTCTCCGGCGTGCTGGTCACCCCGTTCGCTGGCGCTTACTGCGCCTCCAAGGCTGCCGTGCATGCTTTGAGCGACGCCTTGCGTTTGGAATTGGCGCCCTTTGCTATTGAGGTGATGGAGGTGCAGCCCGGCGCGATTGCCTCGAGCTTCGGTGCCAACGCCAGCCAGCAGGCCGAACAGCTGATCGACCAAGCCTCGCCCTGGTGGCCGATCCGCGAGGGCATCCGCGCCCGCGCCAATGCCTCGCAGGACAACCCCACCCCCGCCAGCCACTTCGCCCGCAACCTGCTGGCGGCGGTGCAGAGCAAACCCCGACCCAACCTGATCCGCCTGGGCAACGGCAGCCGCGCCCTGCCACTGCTGGCCGCGCTGGTGCCTAAGCGCTTGATGGAAAGCATTCTGAAAAAACGCTTTGGCCTAAACCGCAGCCTGTAGGAGTCGCCCTAATGCACGAAGCCAGTCCCGACCACGCGCCGATCACTCACCTGGCTATCGGCGGGGTCGCGGCAGTCATCGTGCTCAACCTGCTGCTGCGCACCTTCGCCAAACTCCCCGGTGTACTTAACACCCTCATCGTTGCGGCGGTCGTCGCCGGTAGCATGGCACTGTGGTTCTACCTGCAACACAAGCGTCGCCCACAGCCCATCGAACGGCGGCGGTTAATCACCCTTTACGGCGGCATCCTCGCCCTGCTCTACCTGGGTCTGCTCGGTCTGATGTGGCTCAAGGACGAACCCGGCCCGATGGGCCTGTTGATCTTTGGCCTGCATTACTTCAGCTACCCGCTGCTGGCCTGGCTGGTGTTTGTCAAAACCCAACGCGACACCCCTTGAACCCCGCAGACCAGACAGCGCATAACCGTAGGATGGGTTGAGCAACGCGATACCCATCGACAATTACCAGCGCACGCAGATTAAGAGCGTGATGGGTATCGCTGCGCTCAACCCATCCTACGAGTGCCGCTGCGCGTTAGCGCTTAATGGTCTTGAGCAAGTCTTCCGGGGTTATATAGCCCACTGCGCCACTCTGAGTCTGGGCGCTGCCCGGTTGTGGCTGATGGAGGATGTGGCCTTTCATCTTGCCGATGATGTGCATCTCGCACGGCTTGCAGTCGAACTTCAGGGTCAGCACTTCGTCCTGATGGATCAGCTGCATATCCGAGACTTTGGTGCGCACGCCGGTGACGCCTTTGGCCTGCTTGGGGCACAGGTTGAAGGAGAAGCGCAGGCAGTGCTTGGTGATCATCACCGGCACGTCGCCGGCTTCTTCATGGGCCTCGTAGGCCGCGTCGATCAACTGCACGCCATAGCGCTTGTAGAAGGTGCGGGCCTTGTCGTTGTAGACATTAGCCAGGAAGGTCAGGTGCGACTCCGGGTACACCGGCGCCGGCACGCTAACCGGCTTGCGCCCGCCACGCGGATGGACGGCAACGCGGGCTTGAGTCAGCGCCTCAATGGCCTCGCGGCGCAGGGCTTTGAGTTGCGAGCCGGGAATAAACGGCACGGCCTCGCAATCAATCTGCACGCCGGTGCTGTAGTACATGGTGGTGCCCAGCTTGCTCAAGGTGTCGGCCAGCTGCTCACGGGACTGCTCGGCATCCTTGGCGGCGGCGAACGGGCCATTCAGGCTGACATTGGTCACCACGCCTTCTTCGCTGATCACGCTCACATTCAACTGATCGCCGTGCAAGGCCACCTGCCAGCTGACTGCAACGCGGCGCTCGGCCGAGGTCTTCTGCAGGGCCTGCTGCCAGTTATGGTCGAGGTTGCGATTGAGCGGCTGCTGTGGGCGCACGCGCTGCATGGCTTCGGGCATTTCGTTGGGCTCGACGCGGTAGCGGTAGCGCTTCTCGCCGTCTTCCTCAAACTCGCTTTTCAGCTCGCAGATGTTGCTGCGAAACCCCACCACTTCGCGCTTGATCAGCACGTTGAGGCCATCGCCGTTGGACAGCGGCGTGTCGGTGACGGCAATCAGGTCGCGCTTGCCGACTTTCTCGACATAGCCCACAGACAGCCCGGTAAAGGTCGGCGAGTCGAACGCGCCGATGTCTACCTTGCGATCAGTCACAAAGTAGTCGGTGCTGCCACGGTGAAAGGTCTTGTCGGTGTCAGGACTAAAGAAGTGCTCGGTGCGACCGCTGGCAGCGCGGGCCAGGTGCGGACGCTGTTCGAGGATGGCGTCGAGTTCCTGACGATAGTGCGCGGTGATGTTCTTCACGTAGCTCATGTCTTTGTAGCGCCCTTCAATCTTGAAGGAGCGCACGCCGGCATCCACCAGGTGGATCAGGTTGTCGGTCTGGTTGTTGTCCTTCATCGACAGCAGGTGCTTATCAAACGCCACCACGCGGCCCTGATCATCTTTCAGGGTGTACGGCAGGCGGCAGGCTTGTGAGCAATCACCACGGTTGGCGCTGCGCCCGGTCTGCGCATGGGAAATATTGCACTGCCCAGAGAAGGCCACACACAGCGCGCCGTGGATAAAGAACTCCACCGCCGAATCGACGTTCTTGCAGATATTGCTGATTTCTTCCAGGTTCAGCTCGCGGGCCAACACCAGCTGCGAGAAGCCGGCGTTATCGAGGAAGCGCGCTTTCTCCAGGGTGCGGATGTCGCACTGGGTGCTGGCGTGGATCTCGATGGGCGGCAGGTCCATCTCCATCACGCCCATGTCCTGCACGATCAGCGCATCGATCCCGGCCTCATAGAGCTGCCAGATCATCTGCCGCGCCGGTTCCAACTCATCCTCATGCAGGATGGTGTTGAGGGTGACAAACACCCGTGCATGGAACAAATGCGCGAACTGCACCAACTCGGCAATTTCCGCCACGCTGTTGCTGGCGTTGTGCCGCGCGCCAAAACCGGGACCACCGATGTACACCGCATCGGCGCCATGCAGGATGGCCTCCTTGGCAATGCTGGTATCGCGCGCAGGGCTGAGCAGTTCGAGGTGGTGCTTGGGCAGGGACATGGCGTGGGCATCGGGGCAGTCAATCAAGCCGGGCATTTTACCCTTAAAGCTGACTTTATATGTGGCCATTGAGCAGCGGCCTAAACACTGGATAGGCATACAGACAAAAGCCCGCGTAGAATTGCACCTTCAAAGTAAATTTAAGATCTCGCGAGCTAGAGCCATGCAAGGCGCTACGTTAGTAACAGCCTCCGGCTGGTCAAAACGGCGAGAAACGCAGCGCAGCGAAGTAACAGCCAACGGCTGGCCCCTAGGGTGAGCGCAGCGAATCAAGCGGAGTTTACGGCTGTAAATGAGCATTCCGAGCCTGTTTTTAACGCAGCAGGGCCGACGCACAGCAGATCGCAGCCAAGTTTGTTAATTGAGTCGAGGCAGTACGGTGGACTTACAACAGGGCTTCATCCTCACCCGCCACTGGCGTGATACGCCGGCCGGGACGCAGGTGGAGTTCTGGCTGGCCACCGATAATGGCCCACGGCATATCCGCTTGCCGCTGCAACCCTCGGTGGCGTTTATTCCGGCCGAGCAACACGCTCAGGCCGAGGCGCTGCTGGCCAATGAAAGCGGCGTTGAACTGCGCCAGCTGGGGCTCAAGGATTTTCAGCAGCGCCCGGTACTGGGCCTGTATTGCCAGCAGCATCGGCAGTTGATCGACCTCGACAAACGTCTGCGCCGCATTGGCGTGACGGTGTACGAAGCTGATGTGCGGCCGCCCGAGCGCTACCTGATGGAGCGCTTTATCACCGCCCCAGTGCAGTTCACTGGCACGCCCAATAGCGATGGCCTGCTGCTGGATGCGCAGATAAAACCCTGTAGCGACTACCGCCCCACCCTCAAGCTGGCCTCGCTGGATATCGAAACCAATGCCTTCGGCGAGCTGTACTCCATTGCCATCGAAGGCTGCGGCCAGCGTAACGTGTATATGCTCGGCCGCACGCCGGAGCAGCCGCCGGAGGTAGATTTCCAACTGGAGTACTGCGCCAGCCGCGGTCAGTTACTCGAACGCCTGAATCAATGGCTGGCCGAGCATGACCCGGACGCAATCATCGGCTGGAATCTGGTGCAGTTCGACCTACGTGTCTTGCATGAGCACGCGCGCAGCCTGGCTATTCCGCTGCGCCTAGGCCGTGACGGCAGCGAGATGCAGTGGCGCGAGCACGGCAGCGCGAACGGGCACTTCTTCGCCGACGCGGCGGGCCGGCTGATCATCGACGGCATCGAGGCGCTGCGTTCAGCGACCTGGAGCTTCCCCTCGTTCAGCCTGGAAAACGTCGCGCAAACCCTGCTCGGCGAAGGCAAAGACATCTCCACGCCGTACCAGCGCATGGACGAAATCGACCGCATGTTCCGCGAGGACAAACCCGCCCTGGCGCGTTACAACCTGCGCGACTGCGAGTTGGTGACGCGGGTTTTCGCGAAAACCGAGATCCTCAGCTTCCTGCTCGAACGCGCCACCGTCACCGGTTTACCTGCCGACCGCAGCGGCGGCTCGGTAGCGGCGTTTGAACACCTGTATATGCCGCTGATGCATCGCCGTGGTTTTGTTGCGCCGAACCTCGGCGACAACCCGCCGCAAGCCAGCCCCGGCGGCTTTGTCATGGAGTCGCAGCCGGGGCTGTATGAGTCAGTCTTGGTGCTCGACTACAAGAGCCTTTACCCGTCAATCATCCGCAGCTTTCTGATCGACCCGGTGGGGCTGATCGAAGGCCTGCGCCAACCCGACGACGCACACTCAGTGCCGGGCTTTCGCGGCGCACGGTTTTCGCGTAGCGAGCATTGCCTGCCGGCGATTGTCGAGCGCGTGTGGCAAAGCCGCGAGGCGGCCAAGCGCGAGCACAACGCGCCACTGTCGCAGGCGCTGAAGATCATTATGAACGCCTTCTACGGCGTACTCGGCTCCAGCGGTTGCCGCTTCTTCGATACGCGCCTGGCCTCTTCCATCACCCTGCGCGGTCACGAAATCATGGCCCGCACCCGAGCCCTGATAGAGGCCGAGGGTTACCGGGTGATTTACGGCGACACCGACTCGACTTTCGTCTGGCTGCAACGCCTGCATGACGAAGCCGATGCCGCGCAGATCGGCCGCAGCCTGGTGGCCAAGG
>JAWWDH010000004.1:0-33249 GCA_033720015.1 Pseudomonas sp. | reverse complement strand
GCCACGTAATAAGCGGTCTGCGGCATGGCCTTGAGGCCAAAAACCGAGGAGTTGTTGACGATGGCACCACCGCCGCTCTGGAGCATCGCGGCCGTCTCGTACTTCATCATGTACAACACACCCTTGAGGTTGATGTCGATGACCTCGGACAGGTCTTCCACCGGAGTGTCATGCACGGCATTGAACTCCCGCTGCAGACCGGCGTTATTGAACGCCGCATCCAGCCGGCCATAGCGATCCATGGCCAATTGCACCAGAGCCGCGCAGTCCTCGGCGCGGGAAACGTCGGTAGTGCGAAAAACCGCCTGCCCCCCGGCGGCGACAATCGTTTCGGCCACTGCCTGAGCGGCAGATGCACTGCGATTACCCAGCACCACGCGCGCGCCGGCACGGCCCAGCGCGAGGCAGACATCACGCCCCATGCCACTGCCACCGCCCGTGACGATTACCACCTTGTCATGCCAACTCATGCTGCCTCCTCAGGAAAAGATTGCCTGTGCGTGATACGTCTCAGGCGCGTGGCACCCGGCCAAACACGCCTTCCAGGAGCTGCCCAATAGCCAGCAATCTCCGGTCGCTGCCATATGGGCCGTCAAGTTCCATGCCCACCGGCATACCCGTGCGGCGGCCCAGACCAACCGGCAGCTGGATACACGGCAGACCCGCGCTGGCACCCGGCTCAGTGTTCTGAATCAAGGACTCGAAGTTGCTCGGCAGGTTGACCTCCGGGTTGGCCAGCGGAGCCACCACCGCCGTGGTGGGGAACAGCAGAGCGTCGAGCTGATGCAGGTCGAACAGGTCCTGATAACGTTCGCGCAGGACCTGGCGTCCACCATTCTGCGCAGCCGCATACACGGGTCCAACGTCGATCAGCGCGTCGCCGGAAGGCATCTTGCGCGGCAGGACCCAGTTGTCATAAATCCAGCGCACATCGGGGCTGTGCAGCTTCTCGGAGAGCTGCTCGATGGTCATGGCGTGGCCGTACTCGCGCAGGTAATCGACCATACAGTCGTAGGCTTCATGGATCACCACCGGGAAGCCCACCGGCTCATTCAGCGCATGCAAGCCGGAGTCCGCAATGGGCACCAGGGTCACGCCGCGGCTGCGCAGCCTCGCAGCGGCCGCGTCAGCCTGCTCCTGGGTGTCCTCGTCGAGGTTGCGCCAGAATTCACTGGGCACGCCCAAGCGCAACGCACTCAGGGTGATCGACGGCAGGGCGAATTCTTCAGTAATTAGGCCATCAAGCAATGCCACGTCGGCCATGCACAGGGCCATCGGGCCGACCGTGTCACGACTGCGAGCAATAGGGATCACTCCCCGGTCGGAGTAACGGCCCTGACTGGGACGCAGCGAGGCGCAACCGTTCAGCGCTGGCGGAATACGCATCGAGCCTCCAGTATCGGTGCCTAGCGCCGCCAGCGCCATACGTGCACCCAGAGCAGCCGCGCTGCCGGAAGACGAGCCCCCAGCGATGCGGGAGCTGTCGTAAGGGTTGCGTACGCCGACCTCACGCCCAGTGTTGTAGGCACCGTTATAGCCGGTGGCGCCAAAGGCCAGCTCGTGCATGTTGGTCTTGCCGAGGATGATCGCTCCAGCCTCACGCAGCTTGTGTACGGTGGGCGCATCTTCGCCCGGGATATACCCGGCAAACGCGGGAGAACCGGCGGTGCAGGTCATCCCGGCAACGTGGATGTTGTCCTTGATCACGATTGGAATGCCGCTCAGCGGTTTCTGCGGCGCGCCGGCCTTGCGCGCCGCATCGGCCGCCTGAGCGGCCTGCAGTGCGCCCACGCCATCGAGAGTGACATAGATATTGAGCTCCTTACCTTCTTCGGATCGTTCCAGGCAGGCATGCACCAGCTCAAAACTGGTCAGGACGCCATTCTTGAACGCCGCCACTGCCTCGCCAATAGTTAGGTCGCTGGGCGCATACAACGCCGCGTCTTCAAGCATTTTCATCAGCACTCCTTTACGCGGCTTCAGTGGCTGAAGGCCGCATCCTTGTTCAGTTCCGGGCTTGGGTAGGCAACTTTGCTGTGGCACAGGCCCAGATCAAGCAGCATTTCGCACTGCTTGTAGGCAATCACGCCGGGGTTGAGCACCGGGACCGGCAGGTGCGCGGCCAGGTAGGCATGGGACTGATGCATGGTGGTCGAGCCAAGCACAATCACCTCGGCGCCGTCTTCCTCGATGGCGCGCTGAGCGGCTTGCAGCAGCTTGGCAAACACCACGTCTTCCTTGCCCTGCAACAACGCTTCGGTATCCGGGCGCACGTCGATCGAGCGGATCGATGCCAAACGCGACTCCAGGCCGTATTCCTTGATGGTCTTGCGGTACAGTGGATACCAGCGCGGCCACATGGTTAGGATGCTGAACTTCTGCCCCAGCATGCAGGCGGTATGGAACGCGGCGATGCCCGGCGCCAGTACCGGAATCGACAGGCGCGAACGCAACGCCGCCAGGCCGGAGTCGCTGACGGTGTTGATGCACACCGCATCGAAGCCCTCTTCTTCGGCTTTGATGCCCGCCTCGATCACCGCCAGTTCCATCAGCGCCATGTCGTAGTAGCTGTCAGCCAGGGTCATCACCTGGCCGGCCCCGACAAAGCTAACGTCAATGTCCGGGCGTACCAGTTCGGCCGGCAGCTGGGACTCCACCAACGGACGCGTGGCGTCGCTCATCGGCACCGGGAAAATCATCTTGATCCGCTTTTTCATTTGCGCGCTCCGCGGCTTCACAGGCCCAGTTCGTGACGGGGACGGGTTAGGGTATCGATCAGTGCATAGAGGATTTTTTCGGCGCAAGGCATCAGGTCAGGGATATAGGTCGCACCCATGCCGCCCAAGCCTTCAGCGACCGGCAACGGTGCCCCGGTCGCCGGCCACGGCCAGCCAATCCGCGCGGTGGGTACGCCGAAACGGCGCAGCGCAGCACCGTCGGTTTGCCCGGCTAGCATGTCCGGCATGCCATGTGGGCGCTGCTCGATGAGCTCCCAACCACGCTTGCACGATTGCACGATCCAGTTCTCCGGATCGGTGCTGCCACCGGGAACCGAGCCGTATTGCTCCCAGTCAAGATCCAGGTCAGGGAAGCGCGACTTGAGGTCGACAACAAACGCGGCAAACTGCGCCTTGACATCCGCAGGGCTGACCCGAGGATTGACTCGCACGTCGAAGAAGATTTCCGTCACCGCGCTGGGGAAGGCCGGGCGCTCAACATCGCCACCACGAACCCCTGAAATCCAGCCATGGGGCGCGATCACGCCGCTGGTGTTGCGGTCGGTGTAGGCCAGGATCCACTGCTGCAGCTCCTGAATCACCTTGGCCGCCGGCAGCACTGAACTGCGGAAGCCCGGAATGTCGTGGGGGACGCCGGCATAGCCGAGGGTGCCTTTGACCTTGAGCTTGAACCAAGCCATGCCCGGCTCTTCGTGGTACACCCAGTTCCACGGTTTCATGATGATGGCGAAGTCCGGGTACATGCCGCGGTTGAGCATGTGCATCACGCCATTGGACATCCCCGCGTGACGTGCGCTGATATCCACCGGCATGCCCCCGTCGGCCATCCCCAGCAGCAGGTCGCCGACCAGCGGTACATCGGCCTCGAGCAGCGCGGTAGCCACTTCGGTCAGGGTCGCGATCATCGCCTTGGGGTTGGAAGAGCCCAGGCCGAAGACCCAGTCATCCACCTGTTGCGCGAAGGGTTGCAGGTCAGCTTCCTGACCGTCACCGGAGAGCAGCTCCTCGCCGGGCGTGCGGTCCAGGTGCGTGTCGATCGGCGCGTACAGCAATACGGTGGCGCCGCCGCCACTGCCCCGACGCTCGCCTAGGACGTTGCCGGTGATGTCACTCATCGGATAATAACGCGACCGCATGCCTATCCCTTGCAGGTGGCGGCTCATGAATTCGCTGGCCTCACGGGTGGCGCCTGTCGGGCTGTGAATATTGCTGATTTCGAACAACAGTTGCTGTAGACGCTTTGGGTTCAACTTGGCGCGGGCCAGCTCGTACCACTGGCTCTGCGCGACAGAAAATGGCAATGCAGTAGTGGGCTTCATGCGCAACTCCTCAGTTACTGGCGACAAACTGTTCGGCAAAAATGTTTTCCGCTTTCACACCCAGCTCGATCAGGCGCTTGGTCGCGGCATCAATCATCGGCTGCGGACCACATAGGTAGGCGACTGTGTCCGGGCTGCGCACATCGTCTTCACGCAACGCACTGACCGGGCTGCCCTGATGCAGCCCCTCCGTGGCTTCACGGTCGACGCAGATCCGCGCCTCTAGGGTCGGCAACCACTGCTGCCGAAGCTCTATGTCGTCCAGCGAGAACAACGCCTCAGGCACGGCGCAGCCGAAGGTCAGTAGCATCGGTGGCTTGCGCCCGCTGCCTTGACGCAGGGTGTCGATCATCGACAGGATCGGGGCCAGACCGGTGCCACCGGCAACGAAGATGTGCGGTGCACGCTTCAGCTCATCACGCAGAAAAAACGCACCGTAAGGACCGCTGAGAGTCAGTACCTGCTCCCCCCCCTGCTGCTTTTCGAGGAACTCGGACATCGCCCCACCTGGCAGCAGGCGGATCAGAAACTCCATCTTCGGCAGGCTTTGCTGGGTACTCGACGGCGAGTAGCTGCGCAGCACGCCCAGACCCGGCACAATTATTTGCATAAACTGGCCTGGGCGAAATTCCATCCATTCGCCATCAGCCAACTCAAGCGTCACGCGCATCACGTTGCTGGCAATACGCTCGATCGAGTCAATAAAGGCGTGCACTGCGTGGGCTGCATTGGCACCTACTTCGCTGCCGTAACCGAGATTAAAGGTGCAGTCGGAGTTAGCCTGAGACACGCACATCAAGCGTTGACCAGCAGCGTATTCGCTGGCCAGCAGCGTCGAGCTGACACCCGGCCGGGTCATCGCATCACCCTCGACCAGGTTACAGATGCAGCTGGAGCAACTACCTGATCGGCATTGATAGAGCACCGGCATTTCTGCCTCAATGGCAGCATCAAGGATGTTGCTATTAGCGGCGATGCTAAAGGTGCGCGTAACGCCATCGGCAAAGCTCAAGGTAATTTGATGTTGTTGTTCATTCATAACTGGACTCCACCGGAATTCGGGGCTTGCGTGATGCGTCTGAAACCATCAGCGAGCGCATGGCGGTAGGCAAACCGCCATGCGCACAAATAGGCTGATCATTGCCCCGATGTTAGGAAGACGCAGCACCTCGCCGCGCTCCATTTGGCTACAGGGTTATCCCGACAGCGCAATTTCTTGCGGGCAAAAAAAACAGTCATTCCTGACTGCCTTGGAAAACTGCACAGCATCTCAACAGCGGCTCAACATACTCACTCCGGCAAATGACCACGGTGGATTGCTCTGCCGCATCGCAGGTGGCCACCACCGTGACCCGATGGCAAAGTAGCGAAGGGCTTGGCAGAATAATTTTGCGGCGAGCATGTGCATCCTCCGCCCTTAAACCACCAGGCCATTGCGGACGCCAGGATTGGCTTTAGCCGCGCGCGGCACCTCACGGCAGATTTGGCGGACGTCGGCGATGCCAGTCGCTCAGGCGTTGCACCGCCATACCGGCGCGGCACAGCACAGCCTCTGCGCCTTTACGCGCAATAAACTGACCGCCCAGCGGCAAACCGCCCTCGGTCAGGCCAATCGGGAGGCTTAGGCAGGGGTGACCACTGACGTTGAAAGGCGCGGTGAACTGGATCAGGCGACGATTGGCTTCCGGGTCCAGGGCCAGACTGGCCAGTTGTTCATGGGTTGGTGCGGCGTAGGGCTGCACCGGCGCCAGTACCAGATCCAGCCCATGCAACAAAGCGTCTGTGGCACCCGTGAAATTCTGCGCTTCAAGCAGAATGCGCTGGTAATCCATGCCACTCAGCGCACGGCCACCGTCGATCAGGCGGCTTAAGGCCGTGCCGTAGTCGCTAGCTTGCTGCGGGTAGGTGGCGGCATGCGCCACGGCGGTCTGCACCCCGCAATGGGCCTCCCAGTTTCGGCTGACGGCGCGGGTGTCGGGCATGCGAATACTCAGCAATTTGCCACCGCCCTCGCGGATCATTTGCATGATCTGCTGCAGGGCCTGCTGAATCGGCGGGTCAACGCCATCGCTCAGCCAGCTTTCGTCGATACCAACACGCAAGCCACGGAAGGTATCGTCAATGCTCGGTACTTCCAGGCATACGCTGGGCTGTGAGGTGGGATCCAGTGGATCATGCCCAGCGATGGTCGACAGCAGGAACAATGCATCGCGTGCACTGCGGGTGATGGGCCCGATATGGTCGAGGCTGGCGGCCATCTCAAAGGCGCCATGGCGGCTGACACGGCCCCAGGTCGGCTTCAGCCCGGTCAGGCCGTTGGCCGCGCAAGGGAAGCGAATCGAGCCACCGGTATCGCTGCCCAGCGAGGCATAACACAGCCCGGCCGCGGTGGCCACACCACAGCCGCTGGAGGAGGCGCCGACCCAATGCCCGGCGTTCCAGGGATTGTTCGGTGCCGTGATCGAGGGGTGGTGAATGGCAAAGGCGCCCTCGGTCATCTGTAGTTTGCCGAGCATCACCACCCCCGCCTCGCGCAGGCGGGCAACCACGGTGGCGTCGCGCTGCGGGATGCGCCCGGAATGCAAGGGCATACCGGCGGCGGTGACTACCCCGGCGGTGTCCAGCAGGTCCTTGTAGGCCAGCGGAATGCCGTGCAACGGGCTGCGGCAGATGCCGCGGGCCAATTCATCTTCGGCTTCCCGGGCTTGTTGCAAGGCCAGCTCAGGGGTCACTCGGGCATAGCTGTGCAGCTCACCATCCAGCGCGGCAATTCGCGCCAGCTGAGCCTGTGTGACCTCTACCGGCGACAGCTTGCGGCTACGGATCAGCAGCGACAGCTCATGCATTTCCAGATAGTGCAGATCACTCGGCAGATTCATCTGTGCGCTCCGATAAAGCTCAAGGCGAGGCGGTTGAATTCATCCGGGCACTCGCTCTGCAGATGATGCGCGGCGTTACCAAATACATGCAGGTGTGCATCCGGCAGGTGATTAAGCATCAGCATCGGCACGTCGATGCTGCCGAACCAATCATGCAGGCCCCAGCACAGCAAGGTGGGCGCCTGTACCTGGTGCAGGATCGGCAGCAGGTTTTCCCAATCGCCAAAGGAACCCGGAGTATTCAAGAGCGTTAGGTAATCTGGATGGGTACTGGCGGCAAAGCGCAGGCGCAAGTTTTCTTCGTCCAACCGCGCGTCGTCATGCAGTTCGTAACGCTGCAGTAGCACGCGCATCTTGCTCAGGCTCGGACCGCCATCGGCCATGTAGTAGTCACTCATCAGGTGGGCGGCGTGCTTGCTGAACAGCGGCAAGGGTTGTAGCACGCCGCGATCGACCGGCTGCGCACCGATGGTAATCAGCCGGCCTACGCGCTGCGGATGATCCACGGCCAGGCGCAGCGCCACACCACTGCCAAAGGACTGGTTGACCAAGTGCACCCGGTCAAGCCCCAGGGCATCCATAAAACCCAGCAGCTTACGGGCATGCCAGGTAAATAACGGGCCCTGCACCGGCACCCTATCGGAGCCGCCAAACTGGGCGAAATCGAGGAAAAAGCAACGCTGCTCGACGGCGAACGCCTCGGCACTCAAGCGAAAATTGCTCCAGGCCGTGCTGCCCGGACCGCCGCCGTGGGTGAAAATAACTGGAAGTCGCTCAGTGTGCTGGCCTGCAATCTGATAGTGCAGGCGCACGCCATCCACCGAAACGTACTGACTCTGGTGCGGGATCAATTGGGGCATGGGGTGTCTCTACAGAAAGAAGCCAGCGCTTCGTAGAAAGCGCTGGCTTGAATGCATTACTCCTCGACGATCTGCCGGACCTTGTAACCAGGTCGGTGGCCGTCTGCGGTGTCCTTGAAGATCAGGCTGCTGCTCTTAACCGATCCGGCGACGCCGCGACCCGGCTTGGCAATCCCGCGATTCCAGCGCGAGGCCAATTTGCGCCAGGTGATGGGCGAGATATCAGTGGCTACCAGTTGTTCATCATCCCAGCCGGTACCGTCGGTGTAGAAATTCTGCATGGCCTCACGGGCATACAGATCGCAGTCGTTGAAACCGTGCAGGCACAGGGGCTTGTACACGCGATCATAGCGGTACTGGTACTTCTCACGCTCGACGGGGGTGTCGCACACCTTCACCAGGATTTCCCAGTATTCATGGGTATCGTCGGTGATGGGCACGTACCATTCGTACTGGGTGACGTGTTCTTGGGGCCAGTTTTCCACCATCAGTACGCCAGGCAGCACCACGGAAGTGCGGTAGAAGCGGCCTTTCAGATTTTCCACTTTTAGGCCCAGAGTCTGGTTTTCCAGCACCGGCTGCCACTTGTCGGTGAACAACCACTGCATCATGCCTTTCGGGCCGGTTTCATCCTCGACCACGGTGATGCAGTCATCAGCCGTTGGCAGGATACCCAGGGGCAGTACCCAATCCATGGCATGTACGATGGTGTTGTCTTTGTGCACGAGTATGTGCGCGTTGTCGAAGCCGTTTTCACAGGCAATCCGCCAGTTGCCGTAACCGGTGCGGTGCATACCCAGAATCATGGCGTTGTCGTCCAGTACACCCGGCGAGGCTGGCCACAGCGGATGCGGGAAGCGCTCGCTGTTTTCCGGGAAACGAAACGGCAAATCGTCAGCCAGTGGCGGTACGTCTTCATCCGGGAAATCGTCTTCACGCACGAAGACGAAGATCATGCCGTTAACCTCATGCACCGGATAGGTGGTTAGGCCCGTGGTGCCAATAAGCTTGTCGTCCGGGTTAGCGACGATGGTCACTAGACCGCCGGTTTCCAGATCGAAGGTGAAACCGTGGTACCAGCAGGTGATCGTGCTCTTGTTGAAACACATGGGTTTCTCGGACAGGCGCACACCGCGGTGCAGACACTGATCCTTGAGGGCATACACTTTACCATTGACGCGGCGCAGGACGATTGGCTTACCGCAGATCATCATGCCTTCCACTTGATCCTCAGCCAGTTCGTGAGTAAACAGCGCTGGGTACCAATGGTTGATAAAGCCCCAGGCCGCGTCCTTATACGGCTGATACTGGCCCTGGGTTTTGGAGTTGTTGGCGCGGGCGTCGCTGATACCTGTTTTGACGATACGGCGCCTGATGATGGGCTGCTCGGACATTCTGAGTTCTCCTAGCTGACTGGATGAGCGCCGCAAAGTGCGGCGCCGTTGCAATCATCCTAAGAAGCTCTGTCTAAGCTGACGCTCCCGAGACCGTTTAACTTATCCACCCAGCGCAAAAAGATGCACGCCCCATAGAAATATCGACGCACCTAGCGAGCCAGCGTTTCCGAAGGGTTTTCGCCGAAACGGCGCTTGTAGTCAGTAGTGAAGTGCCCCAAGTGACTAAAACCCCAGCGGAAGGCCACGGCGGTCACAGTGGCACTGCCGCAACTCAAACGTTGCAGCTCTTCATTGACCCGACGCAGGCGAATTTCCTTGAGGTACAACATCGGCGACGTGTTGCGGTAACGGCGAAAACCGGTGAACAGCGAACGGCTACTGACACCGACATGTTCGGCCATATCAACAATGGAAATCGGCTCATGGGCATTGTCTTCAATGTAGCGCTCCACCCGCTTGACGAAGGACGGCGCCAGCGACGGACCCTCGGCAGAAATCTCCGACGAATAACTGTTGGGCTGGTTGGTCAGTAGCAAGTTAACCAGGCCACTTTCCAGTTGCGCAGCCATCAAGGGTGACAGGTTGTCATCCACCGACAGGCTGTCATACACCCAACTGACCATGCGCAGCCAACGCGCCCCGGATTCGGTATTGAGCGGAATCCCAGAGTCAAATTCGATTCGATTGCGCAAGGTGCGCCCGAGCAACTGCTGGCAGTGCCGCTCGATCAGGCTGAGATCAACACGGATAATCAGTTTTTCGGTGTTAGGGGTGTGGTTGATCACGGTCGGCGTATGCGCATTGATCAGCGTACCCATACGCGGATTACACAGCACGCTTTCCTTGCCCAGTTGAATCTGCTCTTCTCCATAAATGGGTATCTGGATCAGGGCAAAGGTATCGAACACACCGGGCTTGATGGTCACGGCTCCGCCGTAACTCATGCGACCAATACCAATGCTGCCAAGCCGCCGAAAAAAAATACGAGCGTTCAGCGAACTTTTGCCATCAAAGTTACAGAGATGGTTTTCGCAGAAAATTTTCGTGCCCCATTGGCGAGCTTCTTCAATGTCATGGGTACGACACACCTCATAACGCGCCAGTACAGCTTCAGGCGGTGTCACCGGGCGGAAACTTAGCTGTTCCATGTACGAACCTCTCTGGCCTGCTAGATAATCAGACCACGCTCTATCTCTCGACCTTATAAGACCCTCAGTACGTGCCGTGGGTCATTCTTGTTATCGCAGTCGCTGACTGCACCAATTTATTGCGCCCACTCTCGAGTAGTGTTTGGTTGCAGAGCAAGGCACGGCTTAAACGCCATATCAATTGGACAGTTGCCTCAAAAGGACCCTGAGCGTTGGGGTCCTGGCATCAGCGGCTTCAAATTTACCTGACGACTACCAAAACAAGGCATTTAACGTGCCTAAACAATAGCGTTACGCGCTAAAAAAAAACCAATGACGGCCGCTCTGAAAAACTTCACGCCATCAGCGTCGATAACGTCGATAAAATTCATTAGGCAGGGTTTTTTACCTGAGAAAATCACTCAGATGGTAGCGCGACAGGAACAGCAAAAAGGAGAACCATGTTTTTCAACGCCGCGCTACACCGACCATCACGAACATAACCCTCGCAGGACTGTTACCGGTGTTACGCCAAGCGTGCCGTGTACCCATTTGTACCACCACATCACCAGCTTTCAGCAATGCGCTTTCCCCTTCATCCAGCACTAGGGTTAACTCGCCCTCAAGGAGAACCGCGTAGTCAATGGTGTCGGTACGATGAAAACCAGCAGCACCAGGCTCGAAAGTCTGTGCCAGACCAGGCAGTCGTGCGGCCATCTCCTCACCGGCAGCCTGCATTTGTTCGGCGCTCAAAACTTGAGTCGACTCTGGCGGAAAACTCACCAACATCGCGCTGGTGCCAGCCAGCCCTGGCAATATCGACGTAACCTGACCCAGCGGGTCCTTAGGCTCGCCACCGACATGCGTTTGTGCGTCGCTCTGCCAAAACAGCGCGGCGCTAAAACCTGGGCTGTGACTAAAGGACTCATCGCCTACTATCGGCCCGGCCGAAACCACACGGGAACGACCCTCAGCATCGTGCCCCGTAACTACACGTTGTGCAGGCATCTAAGATTTCTCCTTTCTGGCCGGATGGTGGACACCCGCGTGCCACCACCGACACGCGGTTATTGGTGCAGGATATGGAAGTTGCTGAAGCCGTTGCCTTTAACCTGGATGTCATCCAGCGCTTCATTAAGACGTTCAAGCGGATAGGCATGCCCTTCAAGCAGAGACAAATCGAGAACTCCCGACTCAATCATACTGGCCATTTCTTCACCTTCTGCCGTGCTGAACCACAGTGAACCGATGTACTGCAACTGCGCACACATGAACGGGTGCGGATCAATCGGGATCGGCCCGGCGACACCACCGATCTGCACGATACGCCCACCACGGCCGACGGCTTGCATGGCATCCACAGACAGCTCGGTCGGAGCCTTGGCCCCCAATGTATCGAGCATTACATCAACACCGCCGGGCAGCAGCGCGCGGGCCTGCTCATGGATCGCCCCGTTACCGATTTGAATCGTCACAACACGGCGCGGGTCGAGCGCGTTGAGCCGCTCCAACGCATCCTTGTCACGGGCCACCACCATTACCCTGGCAGCACCGAAGGCCAGCGCCAGTAGCGTGGCACCAACACCCAGCGTACCGCTGGCACCCAGAATCAAGATGTTTTGCGAAGGCCGCAGGGCCGCTTTTCGGATAGCCGAATAGGCCGTACCGAGGTAGCCGAAACGGGTCGCCTCAGCAAAACTCAGGGCGTCAGGCAGACGCACCAGACTGTTACCATGGGCGATCATGTATTGGCCGTACCCGGCATAGGGATAGCGTTTGAATACCTGCTGCGAACCCGGGCCGAAACCGAAGTAGCCCATAAAGGTGTACGCCTCGCAGCGCGAGGCTGCACCTTCACGGCAACAGCGGCACTCACCGCAACCGACGCCAGGATTCACATACACCCGATCACCGGGCTTGAACGCAGTCACAGCAGTACCAACCGCCTCGACGGTGCCGGCCGAGTCCAGACCGAAGATGGCAGGTAGCTCGGGCAACGGCAAAAAGGGGTACCACTCAGGAAAATAGGTGGTGACGTTTTTCAAGTTGGGAATAATACCGCTGGCCGACACCTTGATCAGCACATCGTGCGGACCTGGGGTTGGCACTGGGATCCGGTCGATAACAAATCGACCTCCGACCTCGTGAAGTCGGGCTGCTTGCATTAGGGACACAATTCTCTCCTACCATCGCAGTAACGAGCGCTAGGCCTCAGCGATAAATTTATTATTTTTCTATAACCCATAGGGGCATCAGAAAAATTGCCCGAACTACTACCGGCCCGGGCAACGGTCAACTCATGATCAGCGCTTCAACCTTAGCGGCCGGCGCCCTGCAGAACCTGCAGCGAAAACTCGCTAGCCTTGGCAGGGAAGTTGGTACGCCAGCTGGTTGTGTCGATCAACGAAATAGTCGCGTGGTTACGCTGGAAATCGATGACCGAGCCAACAGTGGTACGGATGTCGCCATCAGCCTCGTTGGCATAGGAGTGGAACTCCATGAACTTCCAGAACTCTCCCTTGCGGTTGTAAGCCTCACCGTAGTAGATCCGCGGGTATTTCGTATCGATATAGAGCACCTTTTTACTGTACGGGTGAATCGACGGTGTAATAGCTTCAACCACATAGACTTCGCGTACTTCATAGCCGTTGCCATTTATATTCCAGTACGGTGGCTCGCTATCCATCACCGGGTAACGCTCAGCAAAGTTCTTGCCTTCCTTGTTCCAGATGTCCCCGCCAATCTTGCTCGCGCTCACCGCCAAGATGTTGCGTTTGCCCAGCAGCTTGTACTCCGGGTACCAGCAGGGGCGAGCATTGAAGACTTCCAAGTCGTCCTGTAGCTGGTCAGATGAGCCTATCGGGTCCATCCAAGCCCCACCAGACAGCCGGCGCACACGGCGCACAGCTGGGATATAAGCCCAGACACTGTTCACCTCGGCAGAGCTGTGCATGATGGTAAAAGTACCAAGGCCCTTCATATCCGAAGGAGCCTTGAAGTACAACAACTGGCGGCCACGCTCGCTGCCATCACCATCTACGGTGCTATCTCCCGTTAGACGACCCATCATGGCATAGCGAGTAAACTCAAGAACAGGGTCGGCGTGAACGCCCTTTTTACCGTCGACAAGTAGCTGGGTGAAACCCGGAACTTGCGATACATCGCCCACTAGCTGGCCCAGGTGCCAGTTCCAGACTATTTTTTCCGCTGCTTGGGCATCGTTGACGTCGATATCTGGGAACGGCGCACCTGCCCCCCAGCCATCGACACGGCACTCTGCCTTGTTGATCGAAGTCTTACCCGCGTTGGCCTTGGAGGCCTCAACCCAGTGTGGATCTAGCGGTACTTCTTTCGACGCAATCAATGGCATCTTCATACCGCTGTTACGAATTCGCCACTCCAGTTTTTCGCTTAACAGGCTGGCGATGGTATGACCTTCAAAGGTATCGCCTTTGATCTGATCGATATTGGCTGCAGATATCACGGTGCCTACCGGTAACTCGGCGGCAGTAGCAAGGCTAGCCAGGCTGCTAACTGCAACAAAAAGGCCGGCCAGTAGCGGGGGAAACTTGGTCATGATGTAGTCTCCGATTGGATTCAGAAGAGGTAGGTCAGGCTGGTGTAAAGCTGATCACGGTTGTGTAGGTAGCCAAACAGTGTGGTGTTTTCGCAGGTAGCCAGGTTGCCGGGTTGGCAATCCTTACTGTCATGGTGACCGTCATCCCAGAAGGCGTCGTACTCAACTTTCCATTTCAACTTGCTGGATAGCTCGAATGTCACCGATGGCACAGCGAAACCACCGCCGTTGCTCAAGTCCGCACCCAATACCAGTTGCGGACGGATACGGCCGTTGCCATAGCTGGCATCAAATATCGCCGTACCCATGACCGAATGCTCCTTGACTTTTCCGCCCCAGCCAACGCTATAGAGCAGCTGGTCATCTTCGTCGAAATTTTGCACCCACTTATCGAACAGCTGTACCGAGAAGAACATTGGCTTTTCAGTACCCAGTAAGGACTGGCTGAAGGCCAGGTTCTTGTCCATACGCAGCATGAGCGCTACCACGTCCTTCTTGGTGTAGCCGTCAAAACCGGCCGCGACAAACTGGCTGAGCAGGGTCGGTGTGGAGGCCTCAAACTGATAGGGTGCATCCTTGATGAAAGCCATCTCGGTGCTGAATACCGCGTCAGCAAATTCTGAATAACGGCTGGCAGTAAGACCAAAAACGTCGACAATTGGGTAGATAATCTCGCCCGCTAAACCTCGGGTTTGATCGCCATCAGTGGTCTCAGCACCGCTCGCAACATCCGGCATGCCGAAAAGCGCTAGATTGTTAGAAGCATTGAGGATCGGAGAGTTGTAGTAGGTCTTGAGGTAAGAAAGTGAGTAGTTGGTATCTCCCAGCAGACCGCTCCAACGTATACCACCGGTAACATCGCGACGGTCACCATCCTCGTGCTCGAAGTTGTACGGATCGATATTGCGGAAATCTACACCGGCATAGGGCTGGCTAGACCAACGGCCACCATAAATATCGATCTCGTTGCCGATATCCTTCTTGCTGTCCCAGCCGGGACGCACGAAGAACTCGATACCACCGTTGTATTCGGGCACATCAATGTTGACCTTGGCCATGATGTTGGTTTTGCGCAGCTCTTCGTTCGCAGGTTCAAGAAACGAACGCCAGGTGTTATCGAAACCATGCACCAAATCATTGGCAGCGAAGAAGTCTGTTTCTCCCCAGGCAATCTGCTGTTTGCCGAGGCGGAACCAAGTGCGGTCACCTATCGGGAAGTCGACATACAATTCGCGGATTTCATTCTTGTCGTAGAGATCCTTGATGTCTCCACGGCCATCTTCTTCGTGATAGTTATTGGCACCCATTTTTTCGAGATGCTTGAGGAAATTAGTTTCAACCTCGCGTACTCCACGCAGCTTGGCTACTACGGAGAAGCTATCAGCCGGCTTCCACTGCAAGTTGACGCGCACGGTGCTACGCATCATTGACTGCTTGCCGCGGTCGTCATAGCCAGGCGTGTCTTCCCAGTCTTTCATGTTCCACGACATTTCCTGTCGCAGATAGCCATCGTAACTGAAAGTCTCGGCCAGCAACGGCGTGGCAAACATGCTGAGTGCGATAGCCATAGAGAACTTGTTTAGCGAGATACGCGCTTGCACGCCTCGAATAGGTTTGTTCATAGATGTTGTTCTCCCCAATAATTGATGGCAGTTATTGATCGATTGCTGTTGTTGTTATTTCGTCTCAAACCAACTGAAACGAGGAGTTCGGCTGAATGGCGGCCATCGCCTGTTCCCGCTCTCCAAAGATGAAGCGCGGACGGAACACGTAGATAAGCGAAGGCATGATGAACAGCGCAGAGAACGCTGAGACGCTCAGCCATATCGCCATAAGCAGACCCATTTCGGCTTGAAAGCGTAGCGACGAAGCCCACCACAACAGGGTGGCCAGGATCAGTACGCTGGCAGTCACGATCACGCCCATGCCAGCCGAATGTAGAGAGATCCGCACAGCCTCCTCGGCGCTTTTACCAATGGCGAATTCTTCCTTGATGCGATCAGCGATATAGAAGGCGTAATCAACGCCGAGACCAATGCCCAGAGCGGCAACCGGCACGGTATTGATGCTCATGCCGATGCCTTGCCAGGTCATGAAGGCGAAGGTCATCATGTTGGAAATAATCACAGGCACCATGAACAGCATGCCGGCCATCGATGAGCGATAGACTGCGGTGCAGATCAGTGCCAGTACCAACAAAGCCAAGGCAATGGCTTCAATCTGGCTGGCGAGAATAATCTCGTTGACTGCAGCCATCACGCCGATCAAGCCGCCGGCCAGGTGCCACTCGCCCTGGGCCAGCGGGTTCTGCGAGATAAACTCCTTGATGCGCGCCACAGCGGTACGGATGGTTTCGCCCTGGCGGTCGCGGAACATGAGGGTCACGGCCCCGTTTGCATACTGATCATCAGCAAAGCGCGAGATATCGCCGGGTTCGGACACTGAGTCGAGCATGGCGACCAGGCTGCCGTTCATTGCGCTGCTGTCGCCTAATTCCAGATATCGTGGATTGCCCTCGCGCAGGCTGAGGTTGATCTGTGGCAGTACGTCGGCCAGGGATACCGAACCGCCCACCTCCGGCTGCGCCTCGATAAAGCGCTGAAAGCTGTTCATCGCCTGTAGAGCTTCGTTGCCCTTTATCAGACCGTGGTTACCATCTTCGCCGAGCACCACGAACATGCGGTCAACACCTTCAAAGCGTGCATTGATCGCCGCCGAATCGACGTTGTAATCCGACTCAGGCCAAAGTATCGGCGAACCTGGATTGGCGTCACCAATCTTCAGATTCAGTGAATACAGACCGGCACAAACCACAGCCACGAGGCTCGCGACAAGCACCCCGTAACGGCCACGCGATAAGCTCACCGCGGTGGCCAAATCGAGCACCTTGTTCAGCAGCGGGATGCAGTTGAACGGATGCACCATGCCATGCGGTTTGCGGATGAACGAGAGCATAACCGGTGTAAGAATCACCGCACTGACGGTCAGGGTAAGCACCCAAACGACTGCCAGAATAGTAAGTTTCTGCAACATCGGAATAGGACTCAGGGCAACCACCGCCATGCATGCGGCATCGGCAATCACACCCAGCATGCCGGGGCGAAACAGGTCGGTCAGGGATACTTTTGCAGCAATCTTGGAGGTGTCAGCGGTGGCGGGTAAAAGCTCCAGCTCATCGTCGAAACGGTTGACGATCTGCACCGAGTGCGAGACTGCACGCGAGGTGATCAGCATCGCCACAACGATTACCAACGGTTCGAAGTTGATATCCAGCAAACGGCAGATACCCAGCGCCCAGGACGCACTGACCGCGCCAGAGAGCAGAGGCAACAACAGTCCGCGCCAGGTACGCAGGAGAATAAACAACATGACCAACGTGACCAACAATGCCGCGCCAACCAGCTGGAAAGTTTCCGGCAGGTAATGGCCGACCCAGCCATACAGCATCGGGTCACCGACCACACGGATATGCACCTTACCGTCGTCAACGCTGGCAATCAGGCTACGGATCTCGTGGAACACCTTGCTGTAATCGACCTGGTCATCAATAAAATCAACGGTGATCAGGGTGGCCTGCAAATCCTTGGACACATACGGCCCGTAGACCAACGGGTTACGCAGCACGGCCTGTTTCAGCTCAGCCATAGCAGCGGTGTCGGCCGGTAAGTCCGGCCACATAAGCGGCAGGCTTTCAATACCCGCGGTAGAGGCGCGTACTTCCTTGAGTTTCTTCGAGGCCAGCGAAGTGATCTGGTACGGGTTGACCGCCGAGACTTCACGCAGCCCCATAGTCACCTCGCGCACTTTCTCCAGCACGGGAATCTGGAAAATTTCCCCCTCATCAACCTCAAACATTATGGTGACCATGTTCGATCCACCAAAAGTGTCCTTGAATTTTTCGTGGGTCTGCACGTATTCATGATGGGACGGCAGCATGTCTTCAAAGACCGTGCGCACCTCGATATGCAGGGCAAACCAGCCCAGCACCAGCGTCATAAACAACAGGCAACCAGCTACCCAGGCACTACGTCGGATGCAGAACTCAGCTATACGCTCGATCATGGAAGGCTCTCGCTTGCATTGGGCTTGAATGAATTTATGGCTTTAGCGGGGACCAGCTCTTGCCGTTCCAGCGCCCGATGTCCGCGCCAGCAAGCCAAACGCTGCCAGCGACTGGCAGCGCCCGCACATGCCATGACAAGTTGCGCTCATCTAGGATGCCGACCTGCCAGTTGCTGCCTGCGCCAACAGCCCAACGGCCTAGAGCCCCCGTGACAAACCAGCGGCCCTGCTCACCAAGCCAGGCAACGTCAAACAGGTGGTCACGCACGCCCACATCAAGGGCTTTCCAGCTACGGCCACCGTCCTGGGTTTCCAGCACTGCGCCTTCCAGACCGACTGTCACGCCATGCAGCGCATCACGGAAAGTCACGGCCATCAGCGAACTAGCCAGTGACGAGTCAACGTCCTGCCACTGCCAGCCATCCACGTGACCGAGCATCACGCGGCCGAATTCGCCCACAAGCACCAGATGACCACCATCGAGAATCGCAACGTCATTCCACGCCACGTCCTCTTCTTCACGCAGGCGCTCCCATTTGCCACCAAAGTCGCGACTGATCAGCAGCGCGCCCATCTCGCCAGTGGCAATGGCCAGGCCATTTGCTCCAATACGTACGCGGTTCAGCTTGTTGGCGATCTCCGAGCGCGGCACGTCAGTGGCCTGAGTCCAATGTTGTCCGCCATCGCGGCTGAACAAAATCACACCGTCATTACCCACCGCCACGGCTCTGTTTGCATCCCATGCAGCGATGTCTTGCAGAGACCTACGAGTCGGAGTGTCCAAGCGACGGATATCGCCATCCTGACTGATCGAGAGGATCTTGCCGTAGGAACCACTGGCCAGTACGGTGCCATCAGGTAGCTCGGCCAAGCCATAGAACTGATCGCGACGCTCCAGTGGCGACGGCGTGATGGTGCTGCCTACCGGTTGTGGCCGAATAAAAATCCCAGCCCCCAGAAGCGCGGCAATGATGACCCAGGGCAGGAGTGCCATGACGAGCTTCAGTAGCCGTGCACCAGGGCGCGAGACAGAGGCCGGCTGAAGGGAATGTTCAATTTTAACGAGGTTCGACATAAGACTAACCCACACGTAAATCGTTATCGGAATGCTGATAGCGGAGCTAGCAATGACATTAGGTGGCCACGCCCATACGGACTATCCGACTACTGCTGGCCTTATCCGCCCAGTGCAGTTATTGATTGAAATCAATTTCCTTAGCCGCACGGCGTTGCCAAGGCATTCGAAATAACGCTCGTTAATTAATTTATTAGTTTTTAAAATCAGATAGTTGCATGCTTATCCATGCAACTTGCAGGCTAGCCAAAAAGCGCCATCGTTAGCGTTACTCTTGGGCGGGTTTAGAGCTTGAAGCGGCTAACCAGTGCGTTCAGGCGCGCAGCGCTATTGCCTAAGTCGTCACTCCGATGATTGACCTGGCTGGCGCTCTGCGACGCGCTCTCCGCTGAATTGGCAATGCTCACCAAGCTGCGCGAGAGCAACTCACTGGTAGTTGCCTGCTGCTCTGTGGCAGTAGCGATCTGCTGACTCATGTCGCGCACCTCGCCGATGATCTGTGACAGGCTGAGCAGAGCCTCGCTGGCCTCTCGGGCGCTGCTAACGTTGTCCAACGAAGCGCGTCGACTCTGCTCAATGATGTCGACCACAGTGCGGGTGCGCTCCTGAATCAGCGAGATGCTGCTGCACACCTCCTCAGTTGACGTGTGGGTACGACGCGCAAGCGCCCGTACCTCGTCCGCCACCACGGCAAAACCACGCCCTTGCTCACCGGCCCGCGCCGACTCGATTGCCGCATTGAGCGCCAGCAGGTTGGTTTGGTCGGCAATATTGCTGATCACCGCGACTATGGTGCCGATTGACTGGCTGGCCTCGTCCAGTTGCGCAGCCAGGGTTGAGACATGCTCAAGCGTGTGCGCATCCTGGTTGATCGCCACCACCAAACTGGACACCGTAGTCTGACCACGCGCTACCGCCTGATCGCCTGCACTGGTAGCTTGGGCTGCATTCCCGGCGTTGCCTGCAACCTCTTCGATGGTTGCCGCCATCTGCTGCATTGCAGTGGCCAACTGGGCGACTTCATCGCGCTGAGTGTCGACTGTCAGCCCGGAAGCGCGACTTTCTCCCTGCAGCTCGCTTGCGGTCTTTTGCAGCTCCTGGCTGGTGTCCTTGATCTCGAACACGAGGTCGGCCATCACGCTGATAAAGTGGTTGAACTCGCGGGCCAACATCGCCAGTTCGTCATCACCAGTGACCGGCAGGCGCGAACTCAGGTCGGCCTCACCGGAGGCCAGCTCCCGGATAGTCTGCACAACGGCTTGCAGTGGTCGCGACAGTGCATTGCCTAGGAAATGCAAGGTAATCCCCAGAACCAACGTAGCAAAGCCGCCAAGTAGTGCTAGCTTCACCGCCAACGACTTGACTCCACCTAATAGCGCCGAACTAGGAAAGGCCAGGCCCAGCGACCAAGGCGTAAGCGTGTTGCCTATAGTCACTGGCGTGACCAACATAAAGATTTCTTCTGACAACGCCAGTGACTCAAAGCGCAAGGTGATTCCGACGCCCTTACGCACCGCATCAATCACCTCAGAGAGGTGATCACCGAGAAAGTCCGCTTCACTATCTGCTTGTTTCATCCCAACCCGACTCGGGTCTGGATGGGCAACTAACGTCGTGTCATGGGCAATCAGCGCGGCAACACCAACCTCCAGTGGACGTAGCTCAGCTACCCGCTGCTGTATCTGCGCAGCATCCAGACCAATACCGAGGCTGCCAATCACACGACCATTTTCGAGTACCGGCACCAGCACGGCGATCATGGCTTTTTCACCCGCCGAACTGCTCAGAGCCAGGAGTGGAATCACTGTCTCCGCATCATCTGCACGGGAGTCAATCGCTCGGAGTAAAGCCTCGCGCTGGTGATCAAGTGCAGGGTTGAGGCTTTCTCCATTTCGCAACCAGAGCACACTTTGTTCATTAACCGACGTACGCGGCACCCACCAAATAGCAGCAGCCTGGGGTAGGTCCTGAAGGAGCGACTCAATCATCTGGTCGGCGATACGCCGATCCACTACTTGCCCGTCAATAATCTCATTGCCCAACAGCTTGGCGGTGTTACGTACCGAGTACAGTGAAGCGTTGAAGTAGGCACTAATATCCACGGCCTGACGCTTCGCGATTGCTTCTACCGCCACTTCGGCAAGTGCTTCGGTTGAGGCCTTACTGGAGAAATAAACCAACAGTATGGTGGCCAGATAGATCAGCAGTGTGATCGGCAGAACCGTGAATAGCAGCTTGTTCTTCATCGACAAGTTGGACAGCATCAGGACACCTCTCCTCGGTAGCAGCTAACCCACCTCAGAGGCGGGAATTAATTCCAGGCAAAAAAACGCCGTGACTAGCACGGCGTAAAGGAGCAATGAATCAGGCGCGTTGCTTGATCAGGTCCAGCGCAACATCAACGATCATGTCTTCCTGGCCGCCGACCATGCGCCGTCGACCCAGCTCGACCAGGATGTCGAGGGTCTTCAGACCATACTTGGCGGCGGCGACTTCGGCGTGCAGCAAGAAGCTGGAGTAAACCCCTGCGTAACCCAGGGCCAGGGTTTCGCGGTCAACGCGTACCGGACGATCCTGCAACGGCCGTACGATGTCGTCAGCGGCATCCATCAGGGTGTACAGATCGGTGCCGTGGTTCCAGCCCAGACGCTCGGCCGCCGCAATGAATACCTCCAGCGGCGCATTGCCGGCGCCGGCACCCATACCGGCAAGACTGGCATCGATGCGATCACAGCCCTCTTCCACTGCCGTGATCGAGTTAGCCACACCCAGGCTGAGGTTGTGGTGTGCGTGCATGCCGGTTTGCGTGGCGGGATTGAGCACTGCCTTGAAGGCGCGCATACGTTCACGAATGTCCTGCATGCTCATCGCGCCACCGGAGTCGGCCATGTAGATGCATTGCGCGCCGTAGCTCTCCATCAGCTTCCCTTGGGCCGCCAACTGCTCAGCCGGAATCATGTGGCTCATCATCAGGAAGCCGACGGTGTCCATGCCCAGGTCGCGGGCGTATTCAATGTGCTGACGGGACACATCCGCTTCGGTGCAATGGGTGGCAATACGTACCGTACGAGCTCCGGCCTTATACGCAGCCTTGAGATCATGCACGGTACCAATGCCGGGCAGCAGCAACACGGCGATCTTGGCGTGTTCGATCACTTCGGCAGCGGCCTCGATCCACTCCAGATCGGTGTGGGCAGCAAAACCGTAATTGAAGCTTGAGCCTTGCAGGCCATCACCGTGGGTGACTTCAATGGAGTCGACCCTGGCCTTGTCCAGCGCACGAGCGATGTCTTGGATATTCTTGATCGAGTACTGGTGGCGGATCGCGTGACTGCCATCGCGCAGGGTCACGTCGGAGATATACAGCTTCTTGCCGGGATTGAAGGTCATGAGGGATCTCCTTACGCGTTCTGCAGCATCGACTCGGCCATGCGCTCGGCCGTAGCCAGCGCCGCGGAGGTCATGATGTCGAGGTTACCGGCGTAAGCCGGCAGGTAGTGGGCAGCTCCTTCGACTTCGAGGAACACGGAAGTTTTCAAGCCTGACAGGTGGCCCAGGCCAGGAATATTCAAGGGTGCCGAAGGTGGGATAATGTCGAACTGAACCTTCTGCTTGAGGCGGTAGCCCGGCACGTAGGACTGCACCGCAGCGGCCATCTCCTCGATGGATGCTTCGACCTTGCCTTGATCGGCCAGGTCGGAAAGCGTATAGACAGTGTCGCGCATGATCAGCGGCGGCTCGGCCGGATTCATGATGATGATGGCCTTGCCCTTCTGCGCGCCGCCGATCACTTCGATGGCCTTTGACGTCGTCTCGGTGAACTCATCGATGTTGGCACGAGTGCCAGGCCCCGCCGACTTACTGGAAATCGAGGCGATAATTTCGCCGTAATGAACCTTGGCCACCCGTGAAACGGCCGCCACCATTGGAATGGTGGCCTGACCGCCACAGGTGACCATGTTCACGTTGGTCTCGTGCAGGTTGTGCTCGAGATTGACCACCGGGACACAGTAAGGCCCGATAGCCGCCGGCGTTAGGTCGATCATACGAATACCGGGCTTGTGGCCCCGCAGAAATACGTCATTCTTCACATGAGCACTAGCGCTGGTTGCATCGAAGACGAAGTCGATGTCTTGGAACACCGGGAGCCTGGCCAAACCCTCGACACCTTCATGAGTAATGGCAACGCCCATTCGTGATGCGCGCGCCAGACCATCGGATGCCGGATCGATACCGACCATGGCACCCATTTCCAGATTCTTGCCGTTACGCAGGATCTTGATCATCAAGTCGGTGCCGATATTGCCGGAGCCGATGATGGCAACCTTGAGTTTCTTCATGGTGATCTACTCTTAGCGTTGCGCTTGCCGATTACTCGGCCGAAAAATTGACTGCAACCTGGCCAATGCCTTCGATCACAGCTTCGAAACGATCACCAGCGCTGACCCCGACCATCGGCCCGAGTGCGCCGGTGAGAATGATGTCGCCGGCCTGCAACGGCTCACCCAGGCCAGCCATGGTGCGCGCCAGCCACACTGCAGCATTCAGGGGATGGCCAAGGCATTCGGCACCATTGCCGCCGGATACCGGTTCACCGTTGCAGGTCATACTCATCAGAGCTTTGCGCAGATCCGTACCAGCCAGAGGTACCGCCGGACCACCGAGGACGAAACAGCCGCTGGATGCGTTATCAGCTACGGTGTCAACAAAGCGAATATTCCAGTTCTGCACCCTCGAACCGACGACTTCCAGCGCCGGAAGCACCCAGCCAACGGCATCCAGCACATCGGCAAATGTGGTATCAGTACGGGACAGATCCTTATCCAGAATCAGAGCAATTTCCGCCTCGATTTTCGGCTGCAGCACAGAAGCAAAGGGCACGGTTTGATTGTCGCCATAGCACATGTCGGCAAATAGGGTGCCGAAGTCCGGCCGGTTCACGCCTAGCTGCACCTGCACTTTGGGGTTGGTAAGACCTATCTTACGACCCACCACCCGACGACCCGCAGCCACACCATGGGCGACATTCAGGCGTTGAATGGCGTAAGCCGTCGCAGCAGCATCCTCTCCGATCTGCTCACGCAGCGGCGCGATCGCTGTGCCGCTGCGCTCGGCTTCACGCAGGGCAGCAGCCATTTGTTCAAGGTTATTTTGGGTCACACTCATACTTACCTCTCAGGTCACTGCGTGCCCAATAGCCGGCAGATAAAGGGCCGGCGTGCTGGGCTCGCGCATCTTGCTGTGGAGTCCATGTTAGAAACACGCCCACAGGCAAGCGCTCCCGCGAACTACAGAGTTATCCCGCCAGCGCAGAAATTATTAAGCAGCCGCCAACTTGCGCGCCCGCTCACGCAGGAGAAATTCCTGCACCTTGCCAGTGCTGGTTTTCGGCAGCGTGCTGAAGACGATACAACTAGGAACGTTGAAGCGCGCCACCGTATCGACCAAGCAGATACCTCGCTGATGCAACGCCGAGGCCAGGCGAATGCAACGCCGATAGGTTTGCGCCCAGGTCTGCCTCTGCGGGCCATGGATGATCGCCAATCGCTCAGGGTAAACCGACGCTGCTCGCTCAATAAAACTGAGAGGGCTAAGAGCTTGAAAGTTCGCCGCCTCGCCCGGCATGCCGTACTCGAAAGGATTTATGCCGTGCATTGTTATTCTCTGGCTATTCAATCTGGAACGAGAGTCAGGCAACAGGCTTGGTAGCACACCGCGGCTGTCAGCTACTGAGGAAGTCCAGCACCAAGCGATTGAAACGTCCGGCATGCTCCCACTGCACCCAGTGGCCGCAGTTGTTGAACAGGTGCAATTCGCTATTAGCGATACCGGCGACCAGGCGCAATCCGGCATCCATCGGTACAAAGCGGTCGTTGCGACCCCAAACCACCATTGTCGGCGCGTCGATCTCGCCCAGGCGCGTAGATACATCGGGGAACTGACGCGGGTTCAACGCCAAACTCTTGTTGAAGTTGTCTAGGTGATCACGTCGCTGCAGGATATTTTCCAAGCGACCGCTAATTAACTCCGGCGTCAGGTCGCTGCTGTCATGGACGAAGATGTCCATCATCTGCTGTAGGTTTTCCTGGGTAGGCTCACGATAGACCTTCTGCAGCAGTTTGATGCCCTCGGTGGGCATCGGCACGAACGGGCTGGCACCACCTGTTCCACCGCCCATCAACACCAAACGGTCAACATGCTCGGGATAGGCCAGGGCAAAAGCCACCGCGCTATGCCCGCCCATGGAGTTGCCGATCAGGTGAGCGCGCTTCACATCCAGTCGCTCCAGCAGCTCCTTGAGCACCCAGGCATTGAGCGCCGAGCGAGATTCACTGCAGACGATGCTGTCGCTCTTGCTCCAGCCTGGGCAGTCCATCAGCAGCACACGGTAGCCGGCCTCAATCAATGGCTCGATATTACGACTGAAGTTCGACCAGCCGCTGGCTCCAGGCCCGGAACCATGCAACATGACAACCACCTCCTGACCTTCACCACAGTCGTGATAGTGAATGTTGAGACCCGCTCCTTGGTATTCGATCAGTGCAAAGCAACTGGTAGCATTTTCGCTGTACTGGCTCATAACAAACTTTCTCCTGGCACTCAGACGGTGAGAATGGGGCGAGCACTCAGCGATCCGTACCCAGCGATCCACTCTGGAACCGGACGATAATATCGGTCGCTCGCCTGATATGGACCGAAGCACGACAGGGCCGCGAAGGCAGCAACCCAGGTTTTGATTTCGTGGGTAGACCTGCCGGCAAGAACCGACAGTTCAGCGTTGCTCACGCCGTCCAACTCCGTCAGATGACCCTGCTCAAGCAAGGAAAGGAAGCGCTGATCCCACTCTGGGTTGAGCGGGTGCAACGTATCCTGATCACCCGCGAAGCGCTGCGCCGCGAGGATCACCCGCTGCGTTCGCGCTTCACGCTCATCGGCTGGCAAATGCCGACCACTGCCTTTTAGTCTGTCCGCCATCAGGCCTTCGACCTTGGCCAGCTCCGGCACGGGTGGCTGATGCGAGAGCCCACCAGAACCGAGGAGCAGCACACGTTTATCCAGCGCGCGTGCCCAACGGCCAATTGCCTCGCCTAGCAGACGAGCACGTTGAAAACTCGGCAACGGAATGGCCACCGAGTTAATGAAAATCGGGATCACTGGCACTTCACGCAATCCACCGAGCAACAGCTCGAGTGGTTGTGCAAAGCCATGGTCAAGTTGCATGCGATAGGACACCGCGACATCCACGCCAGACTCAAGCACTGCCGTAGCGCAGGCTTCAGACAGCTCCTGCGGCACCAGCAACGGCCCGGCTAAGGTGCCGAAATCACCAATAGCGTGAGCGGCCATACCAATGCAAAACGACGGCATCACGTCATAGAAAAAACCGTTGTAATGATCCGGACTGAACAGAATCACCAGTTCAGGGGAGAACTCGGCGATACGCATACGTGCCGCCTCGATCACCGCATCAACTTCATCGAGCACCGTCTGGGCGGGATCCACATGCCCCATCAGAGGGGTATGCGACAAACAATGAAGATAAACACTCATTTCACATCCACTCTAAGAATCACAGGGTCAGCAGTCTGACAACTCCGCTGATTTCTAGGACCCTAGATTAGGTTGCCAACAAGCGCAGAACACTCCCGTGGCAGACCGCATTATCCTTTGGACGCACGAAATGAAACTGGCGACTTATTGCACCTAGCCGAAGAGTACGTCAGCTCAATCCACTGCCTCACGCTCAGCAAAACTCAATCTGCATACCTTTACGCCTGCCCTCTCCTGCTGGCCATGCTGGCCGGCTGCGCCAGCCAGGGTAAAGCGCCGCCGATCATTGCCCTCGACGAGCCAGTGGAAGCCCAGCGCCTACCGGAACCACCCAAGCCCATCGAGGTGGTGGCAGTACCGCAGCCACTGGCCTTACCGGCACAGCTGAAACCGCTTCCCGATACCACGTCGGCTAACCGGGCCAAGGAGCCCGCCGATGAGCAAGTACGCGTCTCACGTGCCAATCGGGACGCCCGCATTGCACCAACTCGGGAAGGGTATCTCAACACCATTCAGGTATGGCCGTTTTCTGATGGCGCGCTGTATCAGGTGTACACCAGCCCAGGCCGCGTGACGGTGATCAACCTGCAGGTCGGCGAGGATCTGGTTACCGTGGCCGCCGGCGACACCGTCCGCTGGATCGTTGGCGACACCGCCAGCGGCAGTGGTAATGAGCTTCGACGCAGCGTGCGGGTCAAAACCACACGCACCGACCTCAAGACCAACCTGGTCATCACCACGACGCGGCGCACCTACCTGATCGAGCTGACATCCACCGAGCAGGCCTGGATGGCCTCGGTGTCCTGGGACTACCCCAAGGATCGCATGCTCGCATTGCAGCGCCGCGCCAACGCGCCTCAGACGGCAGCGCCGGTCGACGTCGGCCTGCTCTGCGGCGCCCTGGAGCGCTGTTTCAACCACCAAAAGCGCAAATACCTGATCCGCGCATGGAACTGGTGCTGCTCACCCGCGAGAACGAAAACCTGCCGGGTGACGACATCAACTACCAGTTGATCGTCGAGGCGACCGAGCAGTACCTGATCGACGACATCAAAGCATTGAAAGAGGAGCTCGCTCGGGTGGGTTGGCGTGATCACGGCCACGTCCAAGGCCTAAGGCTAGACGCTCACCTCTATGAGCCGCTGCTTTCCCGCGAGAAGGTGAAGATCCAGCCCGTCGGTCTCAACAAGTCCGAGTTTCAATTCGTCGAAGACTTGCGTCTCTGGCTGGCGGCCAACGAAACGAATCTTGCTGAACGTGAAGAGCGCATCTTCCTGCTGCGCAACCTGGCCAAGCAGGGCGTCGGTTTCTTTGAGGCCGGCAATTTCTATCCAGACTTCATCCTCTGGTGCCTGAAGTCGGATGGCAGTCAGCGCATCTGCTTTATCGACCTGCACGGACTGGAACACGAAAGCCCCGGCAGCGACAAGATCCAGCTCTCGCAAAACATCAAAGATCTGCAGGCGCGCCTGAATGATCCTGGGGTCACGCTGGAGTCGGTCATCCTGTCACCGAGTACGAACCGCATGCGCATCCAGCACCTGTGGAGTCAGCAAGGGCTGCCCGCACCGGATCTGAACGCGCTTCATGTTTTCTTTATTGGGGAGCCGGGCTACCTAGATAACGTAATGAAGCTTTTGTCTCTATAAACACAGGAGCTCGCACTACCAGCAAAGGACGTGCGAGCCTTTAGACCGCCAAAAACGATTCAGTAAACACCTAAGAACCGACCTCTCGGTATTCCTGTTTACCCCGGTGTTTACCCCTGAGCCAGAAACAACAAAGCCCGGTCCTTTCGGAACCGGGCTAAGTCGTTGAAAAATATGGTCGGGACGGAGTGATTCGAACACTCGACCCCTAGCACCCCATGCTAGTGCGCTACCGGACTGCGCTACGCCCCGACTAGGCGTGAAACTGTTTTCATACACCCGAAAACGTCGCGAACTATACAATAAGCTTCTGAAATATGGAAACTTTTTTGAGTGAGTGCGCTATTTTTTGAGCACATGCAGTACTTCTTCCAACTCGGCAATCGTCTGCCTGATGAGCTGCTTGTACTGAGTGGTGTCATCTTTGGCCTCATCACCAGAAAGACGCTGACGAGCCCCTCCGATGGTAAAACCTTGCTCATATAACAATGCGCGAATCTGACGAATCATCAACACATCCTGGCGTTGATAGTATCGCCGATTACCGCGACGCTTGACCGGGTTGAGCTGGGGGAACTCCTGCTCCCAATACCGCAAAACATGCGGCTTGACTGCACAGAGCTCACTTACCTCGCCGATCGTGAAATACCGCTTGCCGGGTATGGCGGGTAATTCGTCGTTATGACTTGGTTCCAGCATATGCCTCAACCCTGGCTTTAAGTTTCTGGCCTGGACGGAAAGTCACCACACGGCGCGCCGTGATGGGGATTTCCTCTCCCGTTTTCGGATTACGACCGGGGCGCTGACGCTTATCGCGCAGATCAAAATTGCCGAACCCCGAGAGCTTGACCTGCTCGTTGAGTTCCAGCGCCTGGCGGATCTCTTCGAAGAACAGTTCTACCAATTCCTTGGCTTCCCGTTTATTCAGGCCCAGCTCTTCATACAGACGTTCCGCCATTTCAGCTTTCGTCAGAGCCCCCATACGCTACTTCCTTAACGTGGCGTTAAACCTTTGTTCCAGGGAGGTGAGGACATTTTGTGTCGCAGTACTCACCTCGTCGTCATTAAGAGTGCGCGATGGATGCTGCCAGGTCAAGCCAACGGCAAGGCTTTTTCTAAGCGGATCAATACCTTTACCGTGATACACGTCAAATAGCTTGAGGTCAGTCAACCATTCGCCCGCGGCTTCACCAATAACTGCAAGCAATGTCGCAGCCGGCACATCACGATCCACCAGCAAAGCCAAGTCACGGCGCACCTCGGGGAAGCGCGACAGCTCCTGGAACTTCGGCATACGGCCTTGAGCGATTTCCGCCAATACCACCTCGAACATATACACGGGCTGATCAAACCCAAGCGCCTTGCCCAACTCCGGATGCATCGCACCCAAGAAGCCAACCAATCGACCATCGCGCTCGATGCGTGCGGTTTGCCCTGGATGCAAAGCCGCATGCTCGCCGGGAATAAAATTGAAGTCCTCGCCCGCTCCAGCACTTGCCAGCAATGCCTCGACGTCAGCCTTCACATCGTAGAAGTCGACATTGTCGCGACCATGCGCCCAGTTTTCCGACAGCCGACTACCGCATATCACCCCTGCGAGCATCGGTTCCTGCTTGAGCCCTTCCAGCTGACCAACGAAGCGCAGGCCACTTTCAAACAGACGCACACGCGACTGCTGACGATTGAGGTTGTGCTCCAGCGCCTTGACCAGGCCTGGCCATAGCGATGAGCGCATGGCGGCCATATCGGCCGATATCGGATTGGCCAGCATCAGCGGCTCAACGCCAGGGTGGAACAGTTCGAACAGTTTGGGATCGATAAAGCTGTAGGTAATCGCTTCCTGGTAACCGCGCGCCACCAGCAAACGACGCAGCGCCGGCAACTCGACAGCAGCCTCTGTTTTGGGCTGCGGCGCCAGACGCGCCTGTGGATAACGCACCGGCAACCGGTTGTAGCCGTACAAGCGCGCCAGCTCTTCAATCAGATCGACCTCGATACTGATATCGAAGCGGTGGCTGGGAACTGTCACTTGCCACTGCCCTTCACCGTCGGCGCTGACACCCAGCCCCAACGCAGCCAGCAAGCGGACGATCTCTGCATCGTCCATTTTCAGACCGAGGATCTGCTCGATGCGCTCGGCGCGCAGGGTCACAGGGGAGATGCTCGGCAGCTGCTGCCGATCGACCGCCTCGATGATCGGGCCAGCCTCACCGCCGACGATCTCCAGCAACAAGCCAGTGGCCCGTTCCATGGCCTCACGCGCGAGCTGCCAGTCCACACCACGCTCGAAGCGGTGCGAGGAGTCGGTGTGCAGGCCATAAGAGCGCGCCTTGCCGGCAATGGCGATGGTGTCGAAGAAAGCGCTCTCGAGAAACAGGTCGCAGGTCTTGTCACTTACGCCGCTGTGCTCACCACCCATCACGCCGGCGATTGCCAGCGCGCGCTGGTGATCGGCGATAACCAGAGTGTCGGCACGCAGACTGACTTCCTGACCGTCGAGCAGCACCAGCTTCTCGCCCTCCTCGGCCATGCGCACACGAATGCCGCCATTGATCTCGGCCAGGTCGAAGGCATGCATCGGCTGACCCAGCTCGAGCATCACATAGTTGGTGATATCCACTGCGGCATCGATGCTGCGCACATCGGCGCGGCGCAGGCGCTCGACCATCCACAACGGTGTCGGCCGGGACAGGTCGACATTGCGCACTACACGACCGAGATAGCGCGGGCAAGCTTGCGCCGCCAACACTTCGACTGGACGGACTTCATCATGGCTCGGCGCAACCGCAGCAATCTGCGGACGGGTCACCGGCGCGTCGTACAAGGCACCGACTTCACGGGCCAGACCGGCCAGGGACAGGCAGTCGCCGCGGTTCGGCGTCAGGTCGACTTCGATGCTGGCATCATCCAGATCGAGATAAGCCCGTATATCCTGGCCCACCGGTGCATCGGCCGGCAGCTCCATCAGGCCGTCGTTCTCTTCGCTGATCTGCAGCTCGGAGGCCGAGCAGAGCATGCCATTGGACTCGACGCCGCGCAGCTTGGCTTTCTTGATCTTGAAATCGCCCGGCAACTCGGCGCCGATCATGGCGAAGGGAATCTTCAGGCCGGGGCGCACATTCGGCGCACCGCACACTACCTGGAAAGTCTCGGCGCCATTGCTGACCTGACACACGCGCAGCTTGTCGGCATCGGGATGCTGCTCGGTGCCGAGCACTTCACCCACCACCACGCCGCTGAATACCCCGGCTGCCGGGGTCACGCTATCCACTTCCAGGCCCGCCATGGACAGGCGCGCCACCAGCTCGTCACGGGAAACCTGCGGGGTTACCCAGGTACGCAGCCACTGTTCACTGAATTTCATCCTGCTCTCCTAAACAATTCGGTTACGGTCATGCGCTTCTAGCGAAATTGCGCCAGGAATCGCAGGTCGTTATCGAAGAACAGACGCAAGTCGTTGACACCGTAACGCAGCATCGCCAGACGCTCGACGCCCATACCGAAGGCAAAGCCGGAATACTTCTCGGGGTCGATACCGGACATGCGCAGCACGTCCGGATGGACCATGCCGCAGCCCATCACTTCCAGCCAACCGGTCTGCTTGCACACTCGGCAACCCTTGCCGCTGCACATCACGCACTGCATATCGACTTCAGCCGAGGGCTCGGTGAAGGGGAAGAACGACGGGCGGAAGCGCACGCCTAGGGGCTTCTCGAAAAACACCCGGAGAAATTCTTCGATGGTGCCCTTGAGATCGGCAAAACTCACATTCTCGTCGACCAGCAGGCCTTCGACCTGGTGGAACATCGGTGAGTGGGTGATATCGGAGTCGCAGCGATAGACGCGGCCGGGGCAGACAATGCGGATCGGCGGCTGCTGCGATTCCATGGTGCGCACCTGAACCGGCGAGGTGTGGGTGCGCAGCAACATGTTCGCGTTGAAATAGAAGGTGTCATGCATCGCCCGCGCCGGATGGTGGCCGGGGATATTGAGTGCCTCAAAGTTGTGGTAGTCGTCTTCAACTTCGGGGCCTTCGGCGATGCCGTAGCCAATCCGGGTGAAAAACTGCTCGACTCGCTCCAGGGTCCGAGTCACCGGATGCAGGCCGCCAGAAGACTGGCCACGACCCGGCAGGGTCACGTCGATGCGTTCGGCCGCCAGCTTGGCACTCAGCGCCACCTGCTCAAGAGTCGCCTTGCGGCCGTTCAGGGCTTCCTGAACCTTGTCCTTGGCGGCATTGATCAAGGCACCGGCTTGCGGGCGCTCTTCCGCCGACAGTTTGCCCAGGGTCTTCATCACCTGGGTCAGCTCGCCCTTCTTGCCCAGATAGTGAACCCGCAATTGCTCGAGGGCGTTCACATCGTCGGTGTGGCTAACGGCCTCAAGCGCTTGCGAGACCAGCACATCCAGATTTTCCATTTACAGACTCCAGATACGAAATAGGGGAAGAGCTCAGGCTCTTCCCCTATCGGTGACGTTTCGAACGTGCCCAAGCGCAGTAGGCCTTGGTTCGTTCGTGCACCGGGCGAACCCGGTGATTGTCGGGGACTTAAGCCAGAGTGGCTTTCGCTTTCTCGACAATCGCAGCAAACGCCGCTTTTTCGTTCACTGCCAGATCGGCCAAAACCTTACGGTCGATCTCGATGGACGCTTTTTTCAGGCCGGCAATGAAACGGCTGTAGGACAGACCGTTAACACGAGCACCAGCATTGATACGAGCGATCCACAGGGCGCGGAACTGACGCTTCCTCTGGCGGCGGTCGCGATAGGCGTATTGGCCTGCCTTGATCACTGCCTGTTTGGCGACGCGGAATACGCGCGAACGCGCACCGTAGTAGCCTTTAGCGAGTTTCAGAATCTTTTTGTGACGCTTGCGAGCGATAACGCCGCGCTTAACACGAGCCATGAGTAATTTCCTCTATCTTGACCGATTAACGAACGCGCAGCATGCGCGCCACTTTTGCCACGTCAGACGGATGCACCATGGTGCTACCGCGAAGTTGACGCTTACGCTT
>JAWWDH010000003.1:0-33695 GCA_033720015.1 Pseudomonas sp. | reverse complement strand
TGCCGATCACCATTGAGCATGCGCTGGAGCGTATGGAGGCCTGCAAGGCTGCCGAGAAGTACTTGGGCGAGAAGTTCATCCGTGGCTATGTCGCGGTTAAGCGCGCCGAGCACGAGAACTTCAAACGTGTGATCAGCTCCTGGGAGCGTGAGTTCCTGCTGCTGTCGGTGTAACCGTCAGGTGCCTGGCGCGGGCAGTCCTGCGCCGGGCACCATCAAATATTTCATCGGGCTGTCAGGCACAGCCCGCGTCATCAAGGTGTTGTTATGAACAGTCAAGTGACCAACCCGAAAACCCGCGAGTGGCAGGCCATGAGCCGCGAACACCATCTCGCGCCGTTCAGTGATTTCAAGCAGCTGGCGGAAAGCGGGCCGCGCATTATTACCAAGGCCGACGGCGTGTACCTGTGGGACAGCGAGGGCAACAAGATCCTCGATGCCATGGCCGGGCTCTGGTGTGTAGCCATTGGTTATGGTCGCAAAGAGCTGGCAGACGCCGCCGCCAAACAGATGCAAGAGCTGCCCTACTACAACATGTTCTTCCAGACCGCTACGCCACCGGCGCTGGAGCTGGCCAAGGCGATTTCCGAGCTGACGCCGCCAGGTATGAACCACGTGTTCTTTACCGGTTCCGGCTCGGAAGGTAACGACACCATGCTGCGCATGGTGCGCCATTACTGGGCGGTCAAAGGCCAGCCGAACAAGAAAGTCATCATCAGCCGTATCAACGGTTATCACGGCTCCACCGTGGCCGGTGCCAGCTTGGGCGGCATGAAGTTCATGCACGAACAGGGCGACTTGCCGATTCCGGGCATCGTGCACATCCCGCAGCCGTACTGGTTCGGTGAGGGCGGCGACATGAGCCCGGAGGAGTTCGGTATCTGGGCGGCCGACCAGCTGGAGCAGAAGATTCTCGAAGTCGGTGAAGACAATGTCGCCGCCTTTATTGCCGAGCCGATCCAGGGCGCGGGCGGTGTGATCATTCCGCCGGACAGCTACTGGCCGCGCATCCGCGAAATCCTCGCCAAGTACGACATTTTGTTTATCGCTGATGAAGTGATCTGCGGTTTCGGTCGTACCGGCGAATGGTTCGGCAGCGACTATTACGGCAACACCCCACACATGATGACCATCGCCAAGGGCCTGACCAGCGGCTACATCCCGATGGGCGGGCTGGTTGTGCGTGACGACATCGTCGACGTGCTCAATCAGGGTGGCGACTTCAACCACGGCTTCACCTATTCCGGACACCCGGTGGCTGCTGCTGTCGCCCTGGAAAACCTGCGCATTCTGCGTGAAGAAAAGATTGTTGAGCGCGTTAAAGCAGAAACGGCACCGTATTTGCAAAAACGTTTACGTGAGCTGGCTGATCACCCGCTGGTGGGTGAAGTGCGCGGTGTTGGCATGTTGGGTGCCATTGAATTGGTGCAGGACAAAGCCAGCCGCAAACGTTTCGCGGGTGATGTGGGGGTGGGCATGATCTGCCGCGGTCACTGCTTTAATAACGGACTGATCATGCGCGCCGTAGGCGACACCCTGATCATTTCGCCGCCGCTGGTAATCAGCCATGCGGAGATCGACGAATTGCTGGAAAAGGCGCGCAAGTGCCTTGATCTGACCGCTGCAGAGGTGTTGGTTTAAGGTTATATATTCCTTGTTTTTCAGGTGTTTAAGTCTGAATGTTGAAACAGGGGAGTGACCTTGCCAGACTGCGCCAATGCGTGTGTCAGGCTCACCGGAAGGTGCTGCAGAGGGCTGCGCACCTTGCGGAAACGACTACAACAACAGGAGCTGTACGCATGAAAATATTCGGCAAAACCCTTCTCGCGTTGTCCCTTGCTGGGGCTGTGGTGAGTGCCGCTCAGGCGGATGACAAAGTTCTGCACGTTTACAACTGGTCGGATTACATCGCCCCGAACACCGTTGAGAATTTCACCAAGGAAACCGGCATCAAGGTGGTTTACGACGTGTTTGACAGCAACGAGACCCTGGAGGCCAAGCTGCTGGCCGGTAGCTCCGGGTACGACATTGTTGTGCCGTCCAACAACTTCCTCGCCAAGCAGATCAAAGCCAAGGTCTATCAGCCGCTGGACAAGAGCAAGCTGCCGAACTGGAAAAACCTCGACAAATCTCTGCTGAAAACCGTCAGCGTCAGCGACCCGGGTAACCAGTACGCCTTCCCCTACATGTGGGGTTCAATCGGCATTGGCTACAACGTCGACAAGGTCAAGGCTGTTCTGGGTGACAACGCGCCGGTCGACACGTGGGATCTGGTGTTCAATCCTGAGTACCTCGACAAACTCAAAGATTGCGGTGTCAGCTTCCTCGACTCACCAACCGAAATGTTACCCGCAGCCCTGCACTACCTGGGTTACGAGCCCAATAGCCATGACCCGAAGCAACTGAAAGAAGCTGAGGCACTGTTCCTCAAAGTGCGTCCATCGATCAGCTACTTCCACTCCTCTAAGTACATCTCGGATCTAGCCAACGGCAACCTCTGCGTGGCGGTCGGTTATTCGGGCGATATTGAGCAGTCGAAGAACCGTGCACGGGAAGCCGATGCCGGGGTGACAGTGCGTTACAACATTCCGAAGAAAGGTGCCGGTACCTTCTTTGACATGGTTGCCATCCCTGCGGATGCGGCCAACGTCGACGCTGCGTATGCCTTTATGAACTACCTGATGAAGCCAGAAGTAATGGCCGAAATCAGCAGTTTTGTGCAATTCCCTAGTGGCAACGCGGCGGCCACGCCGTTGGTCGACGAGGCTATCCGTAACGACCCAGGTATCTACCCGGACCAGGAAACAATGGAAAAGCTCTACGCGTTCTCGGACCTGCCACCGAAGGTGCAGCGCACCATGACTCGCAGCTGGACCAAGATCAAATCAGGTCAGTAATGCCATAGCCCTCTCGGTCTGCGGTGGGCTCGCCCACCGCACTCGCCTACAAAAAAGGACATCACTATGCGTCGTACTCCTCTTTTGGCCGGTCTGTTGGCCGCCGCCGTCAGCGTCTCCGCCGTGCAAGCCGCCGAGCCTGTGGTCAAGGTCTACAACTGGTCTGACTATATCGGCGAAACCACCCTGGCGGACTTCACGAAAGCTACGGGTATCAAAGCCCTGTACGACGTCTTTGATAGCAACGAAACCCTGGAAGGCAAACTGCTGGCGGGCCGTTCCGGCTACGACATCGTGGTGCCGTCCAACCATTTCCTCGGCAAGCAGATCAAGGCAGGTGCGTTCCAGAAGCTCGACCGCAGTCAGCTGCCGAACTGGGACAACCTCGACCCGTTGCTGCTCAAGCAGCTACAAAAGAACGATCCCGGTAACCAGTATTCAGTGCCTTACCTGTGGGGCACCAACGGTATTGGCTACAACGTAGCCAAGATCAAAGAAGTGCTGGGCGTCGACAAGATTGATTCGTGGGCCATGGTCTACGAGCCTGAGAATATGAAGAAGCTCGCCAGCTGTGGCGTCAGCTTCCTCGACTCGGCCGACGAGATGATCCCCAGCATGCTCAACTACATGGGCCTCGACCCCAATACCCGCAGCGCTGAGGACTTCGCCAAGGCTGAAGCCAAGCTGCTGGCCGTGCGTCCGTACGTGCGTTACTTCCACAGCTCCAAATACATCGGTGATCTGGCCAACGGCAATATCTGTGTAGCCGTCGGCTTCTCCGGTGACATTCTGCAGGCTGCCGACCGTGCTGAAGAGGCTGGTAAGGGCATCGAGATTGCTTACAGCATCCCTAAAGAAGGCGCCAACTTGTGGTTCGACATGATGGCCATTCCGGCCGATGCCGGTAACCCGAAAGAGGCCCACGCCTTTATCAACTATTTGCTCGATCCCGCCGCGATTGCCGGGGTCAGTGATTATGTCGGCTACGCCAACCCGAATATTAAGGCGGGTGAGCTGATGGACCAGGATGTGCGCAATGACGAGGCGGTGTACCCACCGCAGGATGTGCTCGACAAGCTGTATATCTCGGCGGAACTGCCGGTGAAAGTACAACGATTGATGACGCGTAGCTGGACCAAGATTAAGTCCGGCCAATAATTATAATAAGCCCAGCCAATGTGGCTGGGCGCTACTGTTGCGGGAGTGTTGGGAATGGCAGTTGCTTCCAGTGCCTATAAAAAAGTCCTTGAAGGCGATCAACAACCGAAAGAGGTGTTGGTCAAGATCGAGCGAGTGTCGAAGAAGTTTGATGAAACCCTGGCCGTTGATGATGTGTCACTGACCATCAACAAAGGGGAGATTTTTGCCCTGTTGGGTGGTTCCGGTTCTGGCAAGTCGACCTTGCTGCGCATGCTTGCCGGTTTCGAGCGGCCCACCGAAGGGCGCATCTTCCTCGATGGTGAAGACATCACCGATCTCCCGCCCTACGAGCGGCCGATCAACATGATGTTCCAGTCGTACGCGCTCTTCCCGCACATGAGCGTGGCCGAGAACATTGCCTTCGGCCTCAAGCAGGACAAGATGCCCAAGGCGGAAATCGACGCCCGCGTCGAAGAAATGCTCAAACTGGTGCACATGAGCCAGTACGCCAAGCGCAAACCGCATCAGCTCTCCGGTGGTCAGCGTCAGCGTGTGGCCTTGGCTCGCTCGCTGGCTAAGCGACCCAAGCTGCTGCTGCTCGACGAACCCATGGGCGCGTTGGATAAGAAGCTGCGCTCGCAGATGCAGCTAGAGCTGGTCGAGATCATCGAGCGCGTCGGGGTAACCTGCGTGATGGTGACCCACGATCAGGAAGAGGCCATGACCATGGCCCAGCGTATCGCCATCATGCACCTCGGCTGGATTGCCCAGATCGGCAGCCCGGTAGACATCTATGAAACCCCGACCAGCCGCCTGGTCTGCGAATTCATCGGTAACGTCAACCTGTTCGACGGCCAGGTGGTCGACGACAAGGAAGATCACGCGCTGATCGACAGCCCCGATCTTGAACGCAACATCTACGTCGGCCACGGCGTAAACACCTCGTTGCAGGACAAGAGCATCACCTACGCCATTCGCCCGGAAAAACTGCTGTTTACCACCGAGCAGCCCAGCTGTGAGTACAACTGGTCGCGCGGCACCGTGCACGATATCGCCTACCTGGGTGGTCACTCGGTGTTCTATGTGCAGCTGCCAAGCGGCAAGATCGTCCAGTCCTTTGTGGCTAACGCCGAACGGCGTGGCGCACGACCTACCTGGGACGACGAAGTCTACGTCTGGTGGGAGGACGACAGCGGGGTGACATTACGCACATGAATATCAGCCGAAGCATTAGCCGCCGTATGCCCAAGGGCCGGCACCTGGTAATTGGGGTGCCCTTCCTTTGGCTGTTCATGTTCTTCCTGCTGCCCTTCATCATCGTGATGAAGATCAGCTTTGCCGAAGCCGACGTCGCCATCCCGCCTTACACCGAGGTATTTAGCTGGGCGGAAAACACCTTCACCCTGATCGTCAACCTGAGTAACTACATCTTCCTCAGTGAAGATGCGCTGTACCTGGCGGCTTACCTGGGGTCGCTGAAAATAGCGGCCATCAGCACGCTGCTTTGCCTGCTGATTGGCTTCCCCATGGCCTATGCCATTGCTCGGGCCGACAAGGCCAAGCAGATGGTGCTGCTGCTGCTGATCATGATGCCGACCTGGACGGCCATCCTGATCCGCGTGTATGCCTGGATGGGCATTCTCAGCAACAACGGCCTGCTCAACAGCTTCCTCATGTGGCTGGGGGTGATCAACGAGCCGTTGCAGATCCTCAACACCAACCTGGCGGTGTACATCGGTATCGTTTACTCGTACCTGCCGTTTATGGTGCTGCCGCTGTTCGCCAACCTGGTCAAGCATGACCAGAGCTTGCTCGAAGCCGCTGCGGACCTGGGGTCGAGCACCTACAACAGCTTCTGGAAAATCACCGTGCCGCTGGCCAAGGGCGGGATCATCACCGGTTGCATGCTAGTGTTTATTCCGGTGGTCGGTGAGTTCGTGATTCCTGAGCTGCTCGGTGGCCCGGAAACCCTGATGATCGGCAAGGTGCTCTGGCAAGAGTTCTTCAACAACCGCGACTGGCCGGTAGCGTCCGCCTTGGCAGTAGTCATGCTGGCGATCCTGATCATTCCGATCATTCTGTTTAACCGTCATCAAGCTAAAGAAATGGAGGGCCGGCCATGAAGCGTTTCAGTTTCTCCAACTTTATGCTGTGGGCGGGCTTTGCCTTTATCTACCTGCCGATGTTGATCCTGGTGATCTACTCGTTCAACGGCTCGCGGCTGGTGACGGTCTGGGGTGGCTGGTCGATCAAGTGGTACGTCGGTCTGCTCGACAACACCCAGCTGATGAACTCGGTGATGCGCTCGCTGGAAATCGCCTGCTACACCGCGATTGCCGCCGTAGCGCTCGGCACCATGGCCGCCTTCGTGCTGACCCGCGTGACCCGCTTCAAGGGCCGCACGCTGTTCGGTGGCCTGGTCACCGCACCGTTGGTCATGCCCGAGGTGATCACCGGTCTGTCGCTGCTGCTGCTGTTTGTGGCGATGGCCCAGCTGATCGGCTGGCCGGCTGAGCGCGGCATCATGACCATCTGGATTGCCCACACCACCTTCTGTTCGGCCTATGTGGCCGTGGTGGTGTCGTCACGCTTGCGCGAGTTGGACTTGTCCATCGAAGAAGCGGCCATGGACCTCGGTGCCAAGCCGTGGAAGGTGTTCTTCCTGATCACCATCCCGATGATCGCCCCTTCGCTGGCGGCCGGCGCGATGATGTCCTTCGCCCTGTCGCTGGACGATCTGGTACTCGCCAGCTTCGTCTCCGGGCCGGGTTCGACTACCTTGCCGATGGAAGTCTTCTCCGCCGTACGTCTGGGCGTGAAGCCGGAAATCAACGCGGTCGCCAGCTTGATCCTGCTGTCGGTGTCCTTCGCCACCTTCCTGGTCTGGTTCTTCGCCCACCGCGCCGAAGAAAAGCGCAAAAAGGCCCTGCAGGAAGCGATGGATGAAACCACCGGCGTCCACCTGCAAGACGGTCCCGATAACCGTCGTGACCCCTCGCAGGTGCATGCCTGATCGCACCCTGCGGTAATGCACAAGGGCCACGTATGTGGCCCTTGTGCATTCTGCTTCGCCTGTTTGGCAGCGGCTAACGTCGTCTGCCAGCGGCTGATTGGGCCACCTCAGCTAGCGCTCACCCATTTTTCCCGCATAAACGACCAGTGCAGTGCGCCCTGTTAAGGCGCCACAGCCGCTGCGGCAAAGCCAGCCAGGGCTTTTTGCAGCGTCTGCGCCACCGGGCAATCGGCTACGTCATGGCGCTGCGCCAAATATTCGGGGTCGTTGTAGCCCAGCCATACCTGCGCTGAGGCGTCTTCCCAGACCAGTGCCTTCAATGGCAGATCAATGCCCATCGATTGCGCGCACTGCATAAAGGCGGTGCCGCCCTGCGGATTACCAAACACCATAACCTCGGTAGGCCGCAGCGTCTTGCCAACCTTGGCTGCGCCGGCGGCATGGTCAATGCGCGCGAAGACGTTCAAACCCTTGGCTTTAACGATGGCCACGAACTTGTCCATGGTCGCTTTCGCGGCATGGGGGCTCTTGAGCGCAATCAGGCCGTCAGCCGCCTGTGCATGGCTAAACAGTGCAAATAGGGCGAGGGTGGCAAGGAGCTTGGTGGGTTTCATGGGGTTTCCTTGAGCGTGCGTTGAGCCTGTAATCATCGAGTGGCGGCCGTGTGCCACAGGCGGTCTTTTGGCCGGTACCGACTATTGATCCAAATGAAATTTATGCAACAGCCGATGCAGGATGGGGGCAATCACGATAGTGCTGGTGGCAATGTAGACATAGCCAGAGAAAATCCCAAAAAGGCTGGTGAAGAGTTTTCCTGACGTGGACTCTGGAATAACCGATAAACCCAGCCCACTGGTCAAGGTGACGGAAGCCACCAGCGCCGCGTCCAGCGGCATATCGTCAAAATAAACATGCCCGGCAACCCCCAACACCAGCGTTATAACGACCAGTGCAAACGCGGCAAGCACATGCAGGCTCATGCGCCGGCGGAAGGCTCTTTTGTCGATTAATGGGCTGCTTTTACTTTCGTACATATAAATTCCATAAAATTCTCTGCTGTATTCCCGGAGAAATATACGCGGCTCTAGTGGGCCTTAATCGGAGCAGCAACGAGTTGTGCCGCTTATTAGGCATTGGTGCTGCGCCGGTGTTACGCGATGATTCTTAGTGCGATATACGGCGCCAGGTTAAACACAAGGAACGCCAGTTTATAAAATGCGATGAACTGAAAGTACAAGTGCGGCAGGCGGGTTTCGGCAACACCCATAAGGCGGCTATGCATAGCCGAAATAGGCCCGCGGCCAAGCACCAGTATCAGTGAGGTGATGCACAACACAGCGATGTTGATAACAGCGCACCAACCGAAAAACGCAGTAAGTTGAGCGAGTGACATTGAAGGGACCTCCAGTGCTGGCGAGCGAGCGATGGCTGGAGTTTAGGTCAAGCGCCGGGCTTTGGCCCGTGCCGGAGAGCGGCGGTAAAGCCGGACACTGCAGAGCAGCGCCGCAGTGTCCGGCAGGGCTACAGCGTTCAACGCATAAGAGCCGATGGCTTATGTCAGGTCTTTGATTGTTTCCGACGTACCGTTATTTTTTACGGACTCAATGCCCTTATCACGAGACGCCGCAGTCGCATACATTTGGCTGGAGCCAATGATCTGATGGTTAGCCGCCTTTAAATTAAAGTACGCCTTATGGTTTGCCGACTCTTTTCTATCGTAGCGCTCATCGGCCTGGCAGTTTTTTTGCACCGAGGCAATACCGTTCTCGGCGCTTGCTCTCGACTTATACAACTCGCTTGTGAGGATGGTCTCCGCATTGCCCGCTTTAAGCACAAAGCGGAACTGCCCGTCACTGCTATTCGACAATTCATACCAACCAGCCATATGCATCTCCTTATTTAAGTTGCTGATGTGCGTGAAGAGTGTAGACGAAAGTCTAAGGCTGGGCGGCGGATAGCAATCATGATCTTCGTGATCGATGAACGCTTGGCCCCCCCGCTGTGCGAGCTACAGAATGGCCCGGGCGGTAAAGCCCAAAACAGGCCGGATATACGAATGCAATCGCGCTGATGACAAGTGCAAAAACAAAGCGTTGCTCACTACTTGTGGGGGAGTTCATATACACTTGTTAGGCTAATGTTTAGCCATTACTTTATTAATTAATGCGTGAAATTTATATTTAAGATTTCGTTTTTTGAGTGATGTGAGATTTTCACTTGGATACGCACCGGTTGTGATCATGCGGAGTAAATCTCTGTCGTTTGGTAGTCGATAGCCAGACGAAACGCAGTGTGAGTTTAGCCAGTGCTCAGTTTCTTTAACAAAGATACTTAGTTGGTCACATTTGTAGCGGGCATCAACATGTTTCCACCACAGCATAATCGAAGATGCTAATCGCCGTTGAATGTCGTCCAGATAGTCTTGGCTAGTTGGGGCGATACTTGCCACAATGTGCTCTACGATCTTGTGGGTATAGAAAAGTAAATATGGAAGCCGACTATATAGATAGTTCCACTGTGTGATTTTTTGGCTCCAGCCAGAAAAAATAAAATTAATATTTAGTTGCTCAGTACGAATCGCTTTGTGCTCAGTAAATAAATGCATGGCATGATTGCACACGCCGTCAAAACTATCGCCGCTGCTTTTGTCATATCTGAGCTGTGCTATATATTCGGCATCTAACCGAGATGATTCGCCAATAATACCGAGAACATTGTTAATGCGCGTGGCATGACCTGAAACCCCGCCTGCATTTTGCGACCTAAGCTTCAGCGGATCTGCCGCTAATGTTTCTGAGAAATTTAATTCATCGAGCACTATTGATTCAAGTAAATAAAGACTTTCCTGTAGTGGCTTTCGTATGAGCATAAAAGAGATCCCTAGTTTGGCTTTTCTGGAGTTTTCTAGGCACTCAAATACACAATGCATCATGTCTGATAGAACTGCGGGCAATATCGTGGTCTTTAATATATTTGCTCGATCATTTAGACGATTTTCTTTTTCGAGCCATGAAAAAATATCATCGGCTTCTACAAGAGATTTATGTTCTTCATCGCTCTTTAATTCAACTCTCGTGGTAAAAAAATTTCCTTCTTCACCTGATACTAAGATTTGCACCATTACATCATGTATGGAAAAGCACAAATCATGAGCATTATCAAAGGTGCTTGGCAGGAATCTTCCTTTTTTGTTTTTTGATGCGGAAGTCAATAGAGCACCTTTGTAAGGGGAACCTAGCTATTAATTAGGCGACACGTGTGTCGCGGTCTGTCGCGAAGCGTGTCGCATAAGCTTCCTTGCTGTCAGCTAAGCCCCAGTCTCGCTTGAATGCGGTCGGGATAAACGCGATATGCAGGACGCAAGCCTAAGCGGCTGGATCAAGTGCACCAGCCAATTTGTGTACGAAGCTATGCCATCCGCATTGAGGCTGTCTACGCCGAGTGGGTAAAGCGCTTTAGTCCGCGCGTGGTTGCAGTACTAACTGGCTGCGGCTATTGGCTTTGATCGCCTCAGCATCGAGGTGCATGGGCACGTACTCACCGCGCATATAGCGTTCGGCCTGGTCCTTGTAGTGGGCGTCGAACAGCACGCCACTTTGCCCGACCGGGTTGATACCCAAGGCCGTGCTGGCGTCGGCCAGATCAATCAAGCGGCGGGTCGAGGGGCCGTAGACCACCGACCAAGGCGCGGGGCCGATGGGTTGCGAGAGGTTGTTCGGCGTTTCATGGCCGCCCGGTGCGGCGAACGGGCCGACGTTGAACAGTTTATCCAGCGGCTGCTGCTGGCCCAGCGGGTGGTTGTGGGTGAGGGTGTGCACGTTGCTCCAGGCCCACTTGCTCGAGTCATTACTCAGGGTGCTGCGCAGGTGAGCGAGGCTGGCTTGCCAGGCGGCCTTGACGGTGTCGGCACGGCTTTCCACTGCGTCGCTGCCGCGTTTATCCCACCACGGCGAGTGGGCATCGGCGACCAGGCGCGGCAGGGCGCTGTCGAGTACCCGGGTTTGCAGCAGGTTGTTGAAGAAGGCCTCGCTTAACTCGTCGGCCATGGCTGCGCGGGTCAACTGGTAAAGCAGTTGGTTGAATAGCGTGGCGGCCGTGGTGTCGAGGGTGTGCTGGCCATCCCAGCTCAGCAGTTGCTCAACCAGCGCTTGCTCTTCGGCATCACCGGCTGCGGCGTGTAGGTCAGCGGCGAGTGGGGCGAGCAGGCGCTGCGGGTAGCCGGTGCCGGGTTCCAGTTGCAGTGCCTGGCTGTTGTTCAGGTCCCATTTCACGCTGTTGTCGCTGAGGCGCTGATTCAGGCGTTGGCCACGGTCGGGCAGGTTGTAGTAGCCGGGAATCGCCATGCCGGTGGGCGACACGGGCTGGTAGTTGGCCGAGACGATATAGCCGCGCGCCGGGTTTTCTTCCTGCGGGTTGGCGCTGAAGGGGTAGTAACCGTCCTTCTCTGCTTCGCCGCTGGCACCGTCGAGGATAAAGCTCGGGTTAACCCCGGCCGGGCGGCGCGGCAGTTTCGCTGCTGCCCACCAGCCGATATCGCCGCTGGCGTTGGCCCAGACAATATTCAAACCTGGCGCTTCGATGTGCTCCACGGCGCTGCGCGCTGCTTCCAGGCTGTTGGCGCGGTTGAGTTGGTAGAAGCCGTCGAGGATCGGGTTGTCGGTTTCGAGAAACGCCCACCACATGGCAATCGGTGTGCTGCCGGCGGTTTCGCCCAAGGCGCTGTTGATGATCGGCCCGTGCGGCGAGCGGCGAATGGTCAGGCTGACGGGGTCGGCGTCCTTAATCTTGATCTGCTCTTCGCGGCTGTGCAGTTCGACCCACTGGCCGTGATACCAGACCTGATTGGGGTTGTCCGGGTTGGTCTTTTCGGCGATCAGGTCGAGGTCGTCGTTCTGGAACATGGTGATGCTCCAGGCGAACTCGCGGTTATGCCCCAGCGAGGCGACTGGGTTGAGCGCCTGGTGGTGGCCGTACAGGCTGAAACCCGGGTAGCTGAGGTTGGCTTCGTACCACACCGACGGCACGGCGAAGCGGATATGCGGGTCGCCGGCCAGCAGTGGTTTACCGCTGGCGGTGCGGCTACCGGCAACGGCCCAGGCGTTGCTGCCTTCGAATTGCGGCAGGCCGGCATCTTCGAGGGCGGCCAGGCTTAGCTTGGCGATGGCGTTGAGGTCTTGCCAGTCGCCGGCGGCAAGGTTCTGCCCAACGACGCCCTGCGGGTGCCAGTCGAGGTCGAAGACCTTGAGGTAGTCCGCGCCCAGTTGATCGCGCACATGCGTCAGCACCGGCTCGGTGCGGAAGGCGGCAGCGAAGCTGTAGGCCATATAACCGGCGACGCTGAGGGTGTCGGCGGCCGTGAAGGGGCGTTTTTCGATGCCCAGCACGTCGAACTCAAGCGGTGCCGGATGGTTGGCCTGGTATTGGTTGATGCCGTCCAGGTAGGCCAGCAACGCCTTGCTCGCCGGGGCGTTCATGTCCAGCTTCGCCGCGTAGCGGTCGGCGTGTTCACGAATGCCCAGGGTGCGGAACAGGCGGTCGGTGTCGACCAGCTTGCTGCCGAGAATTTCGGCCAGCTCGCCACGCGCCAGGCGGCGCAGGATTTCCATCTGGAACAGCCGGTCCTGTGCGTGCACATAGCCGAGGGCGCGGTACATGTCGGCTTCATTCTGCGCCTGGATGTGCGGTACGCCGCGCTCGTCGTAATCCACCGTGACTGCGGCCTGCAGGGCGCTCAATTGCAGCTCGCCGGCACGTTGCGGCTGCTTGCTGTCGATATACCAGTAAGCGCCGCCAGCAGTGGCGGCGACTATGACGGCCAGGGCAGTCAGGGTGCGTTTCATCGGTGCTTCCTTGTTAGCGGTTTGCGCGCATTGTGCGGGCTGGCTGCGGTGCAGACATTGACCAAATACAGCAAAAGTGAAAGTCTTTGGTCAATTAACGGGAGTTGTATGGCCACCGATCCGCATAACAGCATCGCCAGCATGCTGACCCATTCCTCGACCCTGCGGCGTTTGCTCTATGAGGCGCTGGCGGCGTTGCACCTGGACCCCACCGATACCTACCGGCAGGCCTATCAGGGCGTGGTGCTCGCGCCGCCGCTGCTCAACGCGCGTGAAGACCACGACAACGCGCCGCGCTTTTGGCAGGCGCTGGAGGGCATCAGCGGCGATGTGGATATCGGCCTGCACCTGGGCGAAACCATGCAGCCGCGGCCGATGGATGTGGTCGGCTATCTGCTGTTGGCCAGCCGTGATCTGGGCCAGGCGCTGGAGAGTTTTCTGCGCTTTCAGCACATTCTTTCCGGCGGCTTTGCCGCGCGCCTGGAGCTGGAGGGGGAGCAGGCGCGGCTGATTTTTGACCTGAATTACCGAGGCGTCGGTTCGCTGCGCCAGCAGATGGAGTGCCTGGCGCTGCTGCTGCAGAAGATGCTCGCGAGCATCAACAACGACGGCAGTTTTCAGCTGTCCGGGGTGGAGTTCCGTCACCCTGCGCCGCGCCGCCTGAGTGAGCATCGGCGTTTGTTTGGCCTGCTGCCGCGCTTTGCCCAGGCCCATGATGCGCTGATCTTCCCGCGTGCCTGGCTTGGCCGGCCGTCGCGCAGCGCTAACCCACGGTTGTTCGCGGTGCTGTGGGCGCAGGCCGAAGTGGAGCTGGCCGAGCTGCAGGAAAACCAGCTGCTCAACCGCGTGCGTTACTGGCTGGAGGTCAACCTGGGGGTGCAACTGTGCGACCTGCCGAGCTGCGCCAAAGCCCTTGGTTTCAGCGTGGGCGCATTGCAGCGGACGCTGGCCGAACAGCAGCAGAGCTTTCGCCAATTGCACGATGAAGTGCGCCGCCTGCGCGCGCAAAGCCTGCTGGAGCAGGGCTTGGCGATCCGCGAAGTGGCCCGCGCCTGCGGCTTTGCCGAGTTGTCGCCGTTCTACCGCGCATTCCGCCGCTGGCAGGGCGACACGCCGCAGGGCTATCGCACTAGCGGCTGACGCGAAAACGCCGGCTCAAACGGCTCAAGCGCTCGGCTAACTGGCTGAGTTGCTGGCCGTCGTTAGTCAGCTGCTGCGCATCGCCGAGGGTTTGCTCTGCCACTTGCTGCACGCTGTGCAGGTGCTGGCTAACTTCGGCGCTGGTGGCTGCTTGCTCGTGGGTGGCGGCGGCAATCAGCTCGTTCATCTGGGTGATGGCGCTGATGTCATGGGCCACGGCGCCGAGCAGTTCAGCAGTGGCTTGGCTGTCTTGTACGCAACTGCGCACGCTCTCGCGGCTTGCCTGCATGGCGCTGGCCGCCTGGCGACTGCCTTGTTGCAGGCCGCTGATGATCTGCTGGATTTCCGCGGTGGATAGCGCGGTTTTCTGCGCCAGGTTGCGCACCTCGTCCGCTACCACGGCAAAGCCACGGCCATGCTCGCCCGCGCGAGCGGCTTCAATCGCCGCGTTGAGGGCGAGCAAGTTGGTTTGCTCAGCAATAGAACGGATCACTTCCAGCACTTTGCCGATTTGCTCGGACTGGGTGGCCAGTGCTTGCACCTCGCTTTCCGTCACGTCGATTTGTGTGGCCAGCCTGCCGATTTCGCTGCGTATATGGTTGACCGAGCGGCTGCCCTCGGCGGCCTGCTGGTTAGCTGTTTGTGCGGCGGTGGCGGCACCATCGGCGTGCCCGGCCACTTCATCAATCGCCGTGCTCATCTGCCGCATGGCCGAGCTCATGTAGATGATTTCACCTTGCTGCTGATCAGCCCCGCTGCGCAGGTGGCCGGTGGCCTGCAGCAGGTTGTCACCCATCTGTTGCAGGCCTTGGGTGTCCTTGATCACCTCACCGACCAGCTCATCGAGGATGTCGAGGAAATGGTTGAAGCCCTGGCTGACTTTGCCCTGCGCGGTGCTGCGGTAGCTGAGGTCGATTTGCTCATCGTTTTCGGTGAGTTTTTCGGCGGCTTGCATCAGTGCTGCGCCTTCGACGGCTTCCGCGTGAGTCTGCAGAGCCAGGTAGATCAGAATCGCGCTTTCCACCACGACGTACATCGCATGCAGGAAAATCAGCGGCCAGCTGCCATTCTTCACCACCAAGACGTCGACACCTTGCGCTTGCAGGGCGAAGAAGCTCAGGTGGTGCACGGCAATCACCAAGGCGGCGACCACGATTGGCAACCAGTCGCGGTAATACACCAGAAAGGCCAAGAGCACGAAGATGCCGAAGTGCATTTCCAGCATCCCGCCTGACTGGTTGATGTGCAGCGCCGACATCACCATAAAGGCTGCGCCCATCACACAGCGCAGTAACCGCTGGCCGCTGATGAGCTGGTTGAGCACGCTGACCACCACAGCCGTACCGCCACCGACCAGTAGCGCCTGGCCCCAGGTGCCATGCCAGGCCGCGAGGCCGAGCGAGTAGAGAGCCATCAACCAGAGCACACCCAGCATGATGCGATCCGCTTTGCGGTAGTGCTGTTCAAGTGGAGAAAGACGGTTAGGCATGGCGTGGGCTCGGAAATGGCGTTTTAGCCGTGTGGAGTAGGCGGCCGTCCTTGGGTCAGTAGCGTTGCTAATCGCAATTGTTGTACATGATATGCGTCATGTACAACAATTGTTTAATAGTTAATGCGCTTGAGCTGAGTAAATCGCAGTGCGGTGTAATAAAGGTATCGTCAGTTCAGGCCTAGGCTTGAATGCCGCTGGGCGGCGCCGTCAGTCGTTTTGCCAGTCGCAGAAGCAGCCAACGGCCAGGGTGTTGCTGGCATTTATCGGGCGGTTTGCGATCAGGGCATCGAGAATCGGCTCGATAAAGCTGTTGCTGGAGGTGCAGGTGGCACCTTCGCTGTAGGGGCCGAAGTAGGCCAGTTGGCCGCTGCGGTCCCAGACGGCCACCGCCGGGCTGGCTGGAATTTGCCCGCTGCCGGGCAGTGCCGCGAGCGGCTGTAGGGCGCTCAGGGTGCTCGGCAGTTGGCCTGTGCTGCCGGGCTTCTGCACGGCATAAAAGCTCACGCCTTGCGGGGCAAAACGCTCGGTCAAATCGGCCAGGTGCTGCTGGTTGCCAATATTGCACGGGCAGGCCGGGTCCCAGAAGTGCACCAGACGAATCGGCCCCGGGCCGGCCAGTTCGTCAGGCAGGCGCAGTTGCTCCCCGTAGAACAACGCGGTCTGCTCGCTGAAACTGCGCAGGTAGCGTGCCTCATACCACCAGTAAGCGGCGAGCATGGCGGCGGCCCAAAGCAGGATCAGCAGGCTGGCGAGTACGGTCTTGCGCGAGGGTCGGGTCATGAGCAGTCTTCACTTAACAGGCGCGCAGCTTGCCATGGCTGGCGTGACAGCTGAATATCCGCCCCCTGATAAAGCAGGCCCGGATGGCCTGCGAATATTCTCCTGTGATCGATGGAAGCCCCATGCCTGAGCCGTTTCAGCCGCAAAACCTGATTGCCAGTCTGCGACCCTTGGCCGCAGCCGGTGCGCTGTCGCCGGCTGAGCAGGCGTACCGGCAGTTTTATGGGTTTAGCGATGCGCTGGCTGCACGCAGCCGCATGGGCTGGTTGCAGGCGGGTGGTTATCAGATTGCCGCGCAGGCTTGGTGGCCAGAGCAGCCGCGCGCCACCTTGGTGCTGCAGCACGGTTATTACGACCACGTTGGCTTGTATCGGCATGTGATCGAGTGGGCGCTGGGTCAGGGCTTTGCCGTGCTGGCCTGCGATCTGCCGGGGCATGGTCTGTCCAGCGGCACACGCGCCAGCATTGGTGATTTTGCTGAGTACCAGACGGTGTTGCGTGCGCTGCTGAGCGAAGCCGCCGGGCTGGATTTACCAACGCCCTGGCACCTGTGTGGGCAGAGCACCGGCGGGGCAATCCTTATCGATTATCTGCTGACCGGTGAGCCTGTCGCGCAGGTTGGCGAAACCATTCTCTTGGCCCCGCTGGTGCGGCCACGGGCGTGGGGTTGGTCGCAACTCAGCTACCGGGTGATGCGCCACTTCGTCAGCGAGATTCCCCGGCGCTTCAGCGTCAACTCCAGCGATGCGGCCTTTATCGAGTTCGTCCATCACCACGACCCGCTGCAGCCGCGCAACCTGCCAACTGCCTGGATTGCTGCGCTGAGCCGCTGGGTGCCGCACATCGAGGCGGCGCTGCGCAGCACGCGCAGCCCGTTGATCATTCAGGGTGAGGCGGACATGACCGTGGCCTGGCGGTACAACCTCAAGGTGCTGCAAGACAAGTTTGCCGCGCCGCAGATTCTGCGTTTGCCCGAAGCCGGGCACCATCTGGCCAATGAAGCGCCGGCCTTGCGCCAGCGCTATTTCGACTGGCTGAGCCAGCGCCTGGGCTAGATCCCGCGTGGTGCCGGGGCCAGGTTGGCGGTGCTCTGGCCAACCGCCAGACCGCCGCGGATGGCACTCAGCGCCGCTTGGTAGTAGGCCTTGCCGGCGTCGGACTGGGCAAAGCTGACAAATTCCTCCAGCTCGGCATCACTCAGCTCACGGTAAACGTGCAGCAGGGTGTTATCCAGGTCTGCACCGATCTGCTCCATCAGGCGTTGGCGCTGACCATTGAGCAGGGCTTGCGCGCTGTCGCCGCCGAGCAGGCCGGGGAGCATCTGGCTCAGGCTGTCAGCGGCCACGCCGGCGAGCGCCAGGCTGACTTCGGCACCGGCTTCCTTGGCCGGCAGGGCCTGGGCCAGGTGGCGAATCAGCAGGCGCCGGGTGGCGCTGGCTTCACTGCGTGGCAGGCCGTTGGCATAGCGCGCCAGTTGGTCGCTGCGGGTGGCAAGCAGCTCAGCATCGACAATCTTGCGGCCCAGTGCTGACTGGAAAAACTGCAAGGCGCTGGCCGGTTGGCTGAGGCTGTTACGCAGGCCCTGTTGCGCGCGCTGGTCCACTGCGGCGGCGGCAAAGCGCTGGTTGCTGTTATTCACCAACGCCTGATGCACCGCCGGCGGCAAGCTGCTGCGGTAGCGTTCCTGGGCGGCCTGCAAGGCGTCGCTGAAGTGCATGCGCTGCTGCGGCCAGCCTGCCGCCTGATACAGCTGCAGGTAGTCATCGGCCAGGGCGGGTAGGCTCAGCAGTAGGGTTAGAACAACGGCAAGGGCGCGCATAGTGACTCCATTCTTGGGGCGGCTATTTTCGGTGTGCATTAAGTGCTTGTCGAGGTCAGTCGGCGGGCTGCTAGAATCGCAAACCTGTATCTAGGCAGGTACACATTCCTTCGGGGCGATCATTGAACACCTGCTCATCTAACGACCTCAGCGCCCGTGTGGCGTGCATTATCGATGACCTGGCCGAACGTGGCTGGTCACTGCAAACACACTTTATTGTCCCCACTCTGACCCTTGAACTGGCCGAAGAGTGCCGTAAACGTGCAGCCGCTGGTTTATTGGTGCAGGCCGGCGTCGGCCGCAGTGCTCAGGCGGTTATCAATGAAGGGCTGCGTGGTGACCATATCCAATGGCTGGAGCCCGGGCAGAGCGCCGCCTGCGATCAATACCTGGCGGTTATGGACGAGTTGCGTGGGGCCTTGAATCAGGCGTTGTATCTGGGGCTGGAGGACTTTGAAAGCCACTTTGCCCTGTACCCGCCTGGCGCCTATTACAAGCGCCACCTGGATCGTTTTCGTGATGATGATCGCCGCGCGGTGTCCGTGGTGTTTTATCTCAATGAGGCGTGGCAGGCCGAGCAGGGCGGTGCGCTGCGCCTGCACCTGGCCGATGGTAGTCTGCACGACGTATTGCCCCAGGCGGGCAGCTTGCTGGTGTTTCTCTCGGCGGACATGCCCCATGAAGTACTGCCGGCCACCCGTGAACGCCTGTCGCTGACGGGCTGGCTGCGCCGCCGTGGGGCTGGGCCGCTGTAGTCTGGTGAATGGATGTTATGCAGAAAATACTGATCAGCCGATGCCTGCTGGGCCAGCGCGTACGCTATGACGGCGGCGCCCATGGCCCATTTGCCCTGCTTGAGCGTTGGCAGCAGGAAGGGCGGGTGGTGGCGCTGTGTCCGGAAGTTGCTGGTGGCCTGCCAACCCCGCGCGCCCCGGCGGAAATTCGCGGCGGCCAGGGTGCGCAGGTATTGGATGGGTTACTGCCGGTGCTGACCGTAGACGGTGAGGATGTCACCGCAGCCTTTATTTCCGGGGCCGAGCAGGCGCTGGCCTTGGTCGCGCAACACGGCATCCGCATCGCCCTGCTCAAGGCGCGCAGCCCGTCGTGCGGTAATCAGGAGAACTACGACGGCAGTTTCAGTGGCACCAAGGTCGCCGGTGAAGGCGTGACCGCCGCCGCCCTGCGCCGCGGCGGCGTGCAGGTCTTCAGCGAAGAAGAGCTGGCGGCTGCCGAAGCGGCGCTGCGAGTGCTGGAAGCACAGCCGCCTCGGTAGGATGGGTTGAGCCCCGCGATACCCATGCTGTTGGGTTACACGGCGCATGAGACTCGCGGCGTCTGTGGATAAACGACAGGCGCCGCTAACCCAACCTACGTGCTAAACATAGCCATGGCCAAAATGGCGGGCCATATAAAAAGGGAAGCCGAAGCTTCCCTTTTTCTTACGTGGCGCGCGGCTTAGAAAAGTACGCGGCTACGGATCGTGCCTTTCACGTGTTGCAGCTTCTCCAGCGCCAGATCGGAGTATTCGGCGTCGACGTCGATCACCACATAACCCACTTTGGCATTGGTCTGCAGGAACTGACCGGAGATGTTGATGCCATTTTCGGCGAACACGTTGTTGATTTCGCTCATCACGCCCGGGATGTTGGCGTGGATGTGCAACAGGCGGTGCTTGCCCGGATGCGCCGGCAGGGCCACTTCAGGGAAGTTGACCGAGGACACCGAGGTACCGTTGTCGCTGTACTTGACCAGCTTCTCGGCCACTTCCAGGCCAATGTTGGCCTGTGCTTCGGCGGTGGAGCCACCGATGTGCGGAGTGAGGATCACGCGATCGAGGCCGCGCAGCGGGCTCTCGAACTCTTCGTCGTTAGACTTCGGTTCGACCGGGAACACGTCGATGGCGGCGCCAATCAGGTGTTCGTCCTTGATCGCTGCAGCCAGGTGGTCCAGTTCGACCACGGTGCCGCGAGCGGCGTTGATCAGGATGCCGCCCTTCTTCATCGCGCGGATTTCCGCCTCGCCGATCATCCACTGGGTGGATGGCAGCTCAGGTACGTGCAGCGACACGATGTCGCACATGCCCAGCAGGTCATGCAGTTTGGCGATCTGGGTGGCGTTACCCAGCGGCAGTTTGGTCACGGTGTCGTAGAAGAACACCTGCATGCCCAGGGACTCGGCGAGTACCGAGAGCTGAGTGCCGATCGAGCCGTAACCGACGATACCCAGCTTCTTACCGCGGATTTCGAAGGAGTTGGCTGCCGATTTGATCCAGCCGCCACGGTGGCAGGAAGCGTTCTTCTCGGGGATGCCGCGCAGTAGCAGGATGGCCTGGGCCAGCACCAGCTCAGCGACCGAACGGGTATTCGAGAACGGTGCGTTGAACACCGCGATACCGCGCTCACGGGCGGCTTCCAGGTTGACCTGGTTGGTGCCGATGCAGAAGCAACCGACGGCGACCAGGCGCTTGGCGCAGTCGAGGACTTCTTCGGTCAGCTGGGTGCGCGAACGGATACCGATAAAGTGCGCGTCGGCGATCTTTTCTTTCAGCTCGTCGTCGGAGAGCGCGCCCTTGAGGTACTCGATGTTGGTGTAACCAGCGGCCTTCAGGGTATCCACTGCATTCTGGTGGACGCCTTCAAGAAGAAGGAACTTGATCTTGCTCTTGTCGAGAGAGGTCTTGCTCATCGGAGTACCTGTTGTCCCACGTAATGGTGTCAGGGAAGGGTCAGCGGCAATGCTGACTGCACCCGCAAATCGGCTAAGAGGCATGATTCACGGGGGGCGTATGCTAGCATACGAGCCCCGCGAAACACCTACCCTGGCAGATGAAGCGTGCTCAGGGTGACCATGAATCGTATGAGAGTTCCGTAGATGACCAACCCTGCGCTGATCGAAGAGCTGAAGACCCTGGTTGAGCCCGGCAAAGTGCTGACCGATGCCGATTCCCTCAATGCCTTCGGCAAGGACTGGACCAAGCATTTCGCCCCAGCGCCCTTGGCAATTGCCTTCCCCAAGAGCATCGAGCAGGTGCAGGCCATCGTCCGTTGGGCCAATCAGCATAAGGTTGCCCTGGTGCCGTCGGGCGGCCGCACCGGGCTCTCTGCTGGCGCAGTGGCAGCCAATGGCGAAGTGGTGGTGTCGTTCGACTACATGAATCAAATTCTCGAATTCAACGAATTTGACCGCACCGCCGTGTGCCAGCCCGGCGTGGTGACCAAGCAGCTGCAGATGTTTGCCGAAGATAATGGGCTGTACTACCCGGTGGACTTCGCCTCGGCAGGTTCCAGCCAGATTGGCGGCAACATCGGCACCAATGCCGGCGGGATCAAGGTGATTCGCTATGGCATGACCCGCAACTGGGTCGCTGGGCTGAAAGTGGTCACCGGCACCGGCGAGTTGCTGGAGCTGAACAAGGACCTGATCAAGAACGCCACCGGTTATGACATGCGCCAGCTGTTTATCGGCGCCGAAGGCACCCTGGGCTTTGTTGTCGAGGCCACCATGCGCCTCGACCGTGCGCCGAAGAACCTCACCGCGATGGTGCTCGGCACGCCGGACTTCGACTCGATCATGCCGGTGCTGCACGCCTTCCAGAACAAGCTCGACCTGACCACCTTCGAGTTCTTCTCCGATAAGGCGCTGGCCAAGATCATGGCCCGCGGCGACGTGCCGGCGGCGTTTGAGACCGAATGCCCGTTCTACGCCCTGCTGGAGTTCGAAGCCACCACCGAAGAAGTCGCCGAAGCGGCCCTGGCTACCTTCGAGCATTGCGTCGAGCAAGGCTGGGTGCTCGACGGAGTGATGAGCCAGAGCGAGCAGCAGCTGCAGAACCTGTGGAAGCTGCGCGAATACATCTCCGAGACCATCAGCCACTGGACGCCGTACAAGAACGACATCTCGGTCACCGTCTCGAAAGTGCCAGCGTTTTTGCACGATATCGACGCGATTGTTGGCGAGCACTACCCGGACTTCGAAATCGTCTGGTTCGGCCATATCGGCGACGGCAACCTGCACCTGAATATCTTGAAGCCGGAGAACCTGTCCAAGGACGAGTTCTTCGCCAAGTGCGCCACCGTGAATAAGTGGGTGTTCGAGACCGTGCAGAAGTACAACGGCTCGATCAGCGCCGAACACGGGGTGGGCATGACCAAGCGTGATTACCTGGGCTACAGCCGTTCGGACGCTGAGATTGGTTATATGAAGGCGATCAAGGCGGTGTTCGACCCCAATGGCATTATGAACCCCGGCAAGATCTTCCCGGTTTGACGGTTAAACCCCGTCTGTAGGGGCGGCCTTGGCTGCGATGGTTTGGGGGCTGGCCTTTCGCGACCAAGGCCGCTCCTACACGCGATCAGATCGTAGGGCGGGTGCACCTGCCCCTTGGCACACTGCGTGCTCCGACAAAGAGCCGAGCACTGTATTCCCATAAGGAGTTGCCCATGAGCTACCAGCATCAGTATGTCGATGGCACCCACATCCACTTTCCCATGGGCAAAGTGGTGTGCATCGGTCGTAACTACGCCGAGCACGCCAAAGAACTGAACAATCCGCTGCCCACCGAGCCGCTGCTGTTTATCAAGCCGGGTAGTTGTGTGGTGCCGCTGGATGAAGGCTTCAGTCTGATCGAAGGCCGTGGCGAGGTGCATTACGAGGCGGAAATCGCCGTGCTGATTGGCAAGCCGCTGTCGCGCACGCCGAATGCCGAGGAAGTGCTGGACGCCATTTCCGGCTTCGCCCCGGCGTTGGACCTGACCCTGCGTGACCTGCAGGCCACGCTCAAGGCCAAGGGTTACCCGTGGGAAACCGCTAAATCCTTTGATGGTGCCTGTGTGCTCGCGCCTTTCGTGCCCGGTGATGCGGTTGAGGATCTGGCTGATATCGGCATTCGCCTGGCGATCAACGGTGAAGTGCGTCAGGACGGCAACAGCCGCGACATGCTTAACCCGATCCTGCCGATGATCCAGCACATCTGTGGGCACTTCAGCCTGCAGCCGGGCGATGTGATTCTCACCGGCACACCCGCTGGTGTAGGTGCGCTGCATAAAGGTGATGAGCTGGTGCTGGAGTTGCTAGGCCATAGCCGCTTCGCCAGTCGCGCCCTGTAACCAGCGTCAACCCTTAGCTATGCGTGGCGGGCACCTGGAGATGTCCGCTGGCTGGGCGGTTTAACAGAAACTTAAGCGTTGCTCGCTAGTCTGATGGCCATCGTTCTTATGAGTAGTGTGCGATGTCGATCTGGATTTCCCGGCTGGTGCGTCTGCGCTGGCTGATGCTGCTGTGTGTGCTGCTCGCTGCTGGCCTGCTGGCGGCGAATTATCTGCACTGGGATGACCGCCTGTCGTTCTGGGCCAAAGAGCAGCGTGTGAGCGCCGCCGAGCAGGCGCAGAGCATCTGGTTGCCGGGTTATCGGGTGGTGCTGCAAGGCAAGCCATTGCAGGGGCTAGAGCATGATGAGTTGTCCGGACTGACTTACAGCGCCGAGAGCAACACGCTGTTCGCCGTCACCGGTAAGTACCCACAACTGATCGAGCTGAGCCTGGATGGCCAGGTGATGCGGCGCATCGATCTGCATGGTTTTGCCAACCCAGAAGGCGTGGAGGTGCTCTCCGGCGGTCGTTTGGCGATCATCGATGAGCGCAAGCGCACCCTGACCACTTTCAAACTGGGCGCCCTGACCCGCAGCTTGGAGTTTGCCGACCTGGCGTCTTTCGATTTGGGCTTTGCCGATGCGGGCAATAAGGGCTTCGAGGGTATTGCCTGGGACTCGCGCAATGAGCGCGTGCTGTTGGGCAAGGAGCGTGGCCCGCTGGGGCTGTTCAGCCTGCCGTTCCCCGGCGAGGATGGGGCGGCCGGTACCTTGCAACCGATCACCTCCGAACAGCTGTTTCTGCGCGACATTTCCTCGCTGACCTACGACGCTCGCACCGGCCATGCGCTGGTGCTGTCGGATGAGTCGCGGCTGCTGCTGGAGGTGAACGAGCAGGGCGAGCCGGTCAGCTTCATCAGCCTGGCCGGTGGCATGAACGGCCTGCAGCGTGGCATCGGTCAGGCCGAAGGGGTGACCATGGATGCGGACGGCAATATCTATATCGTCAGCGAGCCCAACCTGTTCTATGTGTTGCGCAAAGAGCCGGCCAAGGTGCAGCCGCTTGAGGCGGATTAAGTTCGGCTTCAGCGCCGATTAAGCCGTGCTTCCGCTGTGCCCGTTGCTCGGCTCTCACCCTCAGTAAGCGTAAAAAATATTGGACTCATTGATTGCAATTTTTATCTTTATTTATCATGAGCTTATGTTTTTTTAGAGCGTGATTCGTGGGTGCTCTTACGCACAGTTGTCAAACAATGTGCACTTATTCGTTTGACATATTTTACGGCTTTGGCAGACTTGCTCGCAGGGTGTAGGGGCTTTTAGGTCCTTATGCCGACCGCACAACAGGGTGCGTGCAACAGTGCTTAGCGCCCTGCATAGCAATGGCCGGTTGTCCGGCCCCAAGGTGAAGTATGTCCAGCAACGATAACAACAAGCGCCCAGCAGCACGCAAACCGGTGGTCCTGATGTCCATGGGCACCCAAGAGCGCAAAGGTCACGCTTATCAGGTCATGACCCACAAATACATCACGCCAGTGGCCGAGCTTTCCGGCTGTGTGCCGCTGTTGGCACCGAGCTGCTGTGGCGTCGATGACATTGACCAATACCTGTCCATGGTCGACGGCGTGTACCTGACCGGAGCAGGCAGCAATATCGACCCGGCGCTGTACGGGCAGAAGAACAAAACGCCGAGCAAAGGCCAGGATAAAGACCGCGATCTGTTTGATATTCCCCTGATTCGCGCGGCACTCAAGCGCGGCTTGCCGTTGTTCGCGGTATGTCGTGGCATGCAGGAAATCAACGTGGCGCTGGGTGGCACCATCCATCAGAAGGCCTATGAAGTGCCGGGCATGAATGACCATCGCGAAGACTCTAGTGATCCGGTGGCGGTGCAGTACAGCGACAGCCATACCGTACGCGCGCTGCCCGGCAGCTGGTTTGCCGAGCTGATGGGTGAGGAAGCGTTCCCGGTCAACTCACTGCACGGCCAGGCGGTTGATCAGTTGGGTGAGGGTATCGAGGCCCTGGCCCATGCCGAAGACGGTTTGATCGAGGCGATTCACCTGCCGGGTGTTGAGCAGTTCACCCTGGCGGTGCAATGGCACCCGGAGTGGCAGGCGGCGCAGAACCCGCACTCGGTGAAAATCTTCAAGGCATTCGGCGATGCCTGCCGTCAGCGTGCTGCACTGCGCGACCAGTAAGCGTTAGCACGACATAAAGAAGCCCCGCATGCGGGGCTTCTTTATGTCTGCGATTCAGCCGGCGCTGCCGCTGGGGCGGTACTGCAAGGCTTCACCCAGATGAGCGCGGCTTATATGCGCCGAGCTGTCCAGGTCGGCCAGGGTGCGCGCGACCTTCAGCACGCGGTGCGCGGCGCGCAAGCTCAGCCCCAGGCGCTCGCAGGCGTTTTCCAGCCACTGGCGGTCTGCATTGGGCAGGCTGCAATGCTGCTGAACACCATTAAGGTCGAGATGGGCATTGGCGCAGCCTTGCCGATCCAGTTGCTGCTGGCGCGCCTGGACCACCTGAACGGCCAGCTCTGCGCTGCTCGGGCCGGGTTCTGCGTCGGTGTTAAGTCGGGTGGTTTCGCGCGGCACCGTCAGGTGCAGGTCAATGCGGTCGAGAAAGGGGCCGGAGAGCTTGTTGCGGTAGCGCTGGACCTGCTCGCTGCTGCAGCGGCAGCGCCCGGAAGGATCACCCAGATGTCCGCAGGGGCAGGGGTTCATTGCCGCCACCAGTTGTAATGATGTAAATTTATGATGAATCACGAACGCGCTTCGCAAAACCATCGAGATTTCTCGTCTGGCTTGGAAGGTTTAGGGAAGCTCTGAAAAAGCCCCAGCTTCGCGAGATCACTGCCCTGTAACCCGCATGGTTGCTGAGCTAAATTTTTCGAGAATGAACTTTTTCAGACCATCCTTAGATGAGCTATTCTCTAGGCGTTATCGGCTTAATATTGTTTAAATATGTGCTCCATGGCTGCGCGCGTTTTGGCGCTATGCACTTTTGTGAGGCGTTGAGTCTGTCTGTAGTGATGCTTGAGATCAATAGTAATTGGGGTGGGCATGGTTAAGTTGGGGGCGGGTGTTTGGGTCTTGTTGGGGCAGGCGCTGCAGAGTCTGGTTAACTTCGCCACCGTTATGGCGTTGGGTTATTGGGCTGGGCCGGAGGAGCTTGGTGTTTTTGCTCTGGGCTTTTCGTTTTGTTTTCTGGCGATTTCCCTGGGCGATACGCTGGTGGCTACGCCCTACACCTATTTTCAAGCGCAGAACCTCGAGGGGCGTGAACTGTACTTTAGTTCGGCGTTTATAAGTAATCTGGCAATGCTGTTGGTGGTTGTCGTGTTGTTCTGGTGTGGCTTGTGGCTGGGTCTGCAGAGCTTGTCGGGACTTTCCCTGGTTTTGCCGGTCGCATTAATAGGGCTTGTTAATAGAGAGCTCTTTAGGCGTCACTTATATGTCGTCGCTAAATTGGCGCAATCATTCAATTTCGATGTGCTTTCATCTTTAATCCAGTTCGGGTTAGTCTCCGCGTTCGTTGTTTTTGATGCGTTATCTGCTGTTGGTGCGTTTGTCGCTATTGCGGTTGCGGCATGGTTGCCAACCCTGTTGGGTGTGTACTTGGAGCGCCATCTGTTTGGGTGGCGCTCATGGCGCGACTACTGGCTGCATGCGTGCTCGTTTGCGCACTACGGGCGTTGGCTGGTGTTGGGCGGTATGTGTCATGTTGCCAGTTTACAGCTCTACCCCTGGCTGGCGCTGATGGGGGGCGGTCTGGCTCAGGCAGGCAGTTTCGCTGCGTGTATGGCATTGACCAATCTGCCCAATCCTTTGCTTGTGGGGTTCACGAATTATTTGCGGCCGCAGTTTATGCGGCGCTATGCGCAGGTTGCGGATAAAGGGTGGGTTGCTTATGTAGTGCGTTGGGGTGGCGTGTTTGCACTGCCAGCGCTGGCATACCTGTCAATTGTTTATCTGTTTGCTGGTGACTTACTGGCGCTGTTGTATGGGGAAGCCTATCGCGCAGGTGGTGATGCTCTGACCTATATGGCGTTGGGGGTTGTTGCTATTGCACTTTCAGCGCCGCTGCAGTTGGCTTTTTTAGCGATGCGAATGCCTGTAACAAATTTACTTTATCACGGTACGGCGCTGATTTTGCTGCTGTCGTTGGTGGCGTTTTTTGCAGGGAATTTGTCATTGACCGTGTTGGGTATTTTTTATGGTGGCGTGAATTTTGCTGCGCTTATTGTGCTGTTGATGTTATTTTGGGGGTGGAAGAAATAGGCTGTTGAAGATTGGCTTAATGATAATTAGACGTCAATTTTTATTAGGGCGGGGTTCAAGTGGCGAGTTGTGCTTATGGTGGCTGATTCGCTGTTATGTGAAGGGTGTTAACTACTTGCTGGCGGCGAATAGATATTCGTCCGGGTAGGTTCGGGGAGGGACTTGAAATGCGCAAAATAGTGATTACGGGCGGTGCTGGGTTCGCAGGTTCGCATATTGTCGATGAGGCCTGTTTGCAATATCCGGATGCGCGCATTGTGGTGCTGGATAAAATGACCTATGCCGGCGATGTAAGAAATATTTCCCATCATGTGTTTTCCAATCGCGTGCAGTTGCTGGTGGGTGATGTTGCCGATCTGGAGTTCTGCCGTAGGGCGGTAAAAGGTGCAACTCTGGTGATTCATGCCGCTGCCGAAAGTCATGTGGACAATTCCTTTGGCAACTCGCTTGAATTCACCCGCACCAACGTCCTGGGTACTCACAGCTTGATGGAGGCGTGCCGCCAGGAGCGTGTGGCCAAGGTGGTGCATGTCAGTACTGATGAGGTTTACGGCGAGGTGATGGACGGCGCTGCGGTCGAAGACGATGTGCTGCGTCCAACCAACCCCTACTCATCTTCCAAGGCTGCTGCAGAGATGATTCTGCGTGGCTACATTCAGTCTTATCACGAGCCGATCGTGGTTATCCGGGCCAACAATCTGTACGGCATTCGCCAGTTCCCAGAAAAGATCATTCCACGGTTCATCTGCCACATGCTGACGGGGCGTCGTCTGCCTTTGCATGGCAATGGCAGTAACCGTCGGCATTACCTTAGTACAAGAGATTTTGCCCGTGCTGTGTTGTTCATTGCCGAGCGCGGTACGGTTGGCGAGACCTACAACATTGGTACAAGCGAGGAATATACCAACCTGCAAATGGCTGAATTGATCTGCGACTTTTTTGGTCGTGGTGTCGATGAGGTCGTGGATTTTGTAGCGGATCGTCCATTCAACGATGCTCGCTACTCGATTTCCTGGGCCAAGCTCCAGGCAATGGGGTGGCGGCCGCAACACAGCTTGCGCGATGACCTGGGCATGCTGGCGGACTGGTATGCCAGTAACCTTGATCGCTATGGCGAGTTGTTTGACGTTGCAGAGGCGCCCGTTGCGCTGCAATTAGCTGTGCCTGGCGCTGCATTGTCTGGCCTGAGCCTTGAGACAAATACCTGATTGAGCTGGGGCGGGTAGGTGTTTCTGGGGTGGGTTAAGGGCAGGCGTGTGCAACGGAGGCAGGATGATAAGTTCGACTGAGACACCGGAGCGTGTTTCGCGTGAGCGACTGAGGCATTGGCGCCGGCGTAAAGCAACTGTGTCGCCGCATCACGCAAGACGTTTCGACGCGGCCGCGATGCTGCGGGTGGAGTTGTTGCTATTGCGGGCGATACATGGGCTTTGCGGCGTGTTGGCGGTCGCTGTCGGCTATGGCTTGTGCGTGCTGGCGGGGCTTGAGGTGCCGAGCGACTGGCGGTTGTGGGGGGTCTTTCTGGGTGTATTTTTCGCCTGCATGCCTGTGCGGATCTATAAGAATCTGGGCCAGCCCAAGGTGGCGCGGGCGCTGCTGGTAGTCAGTGCACTCCTTAACGCGGTATTGGCTATTGGCCTATTGCAAGTGCTGCTGCTGCTGGCTGGTCGACCCTTGCTGCCGCTGTCGTTACTTTGCGGACTCTTCTCAATACTCCTGTTCTTCGCGTTACTGGGCCGATTATTGCTGCAACGCTTCTCGCATCGCTGGGAACGTAAAACGCGACTGGTGGTGGTGGGGGCCGGTGAGCAGGGGGTAATCATTGTCCAGCATATGGCTCAGCATGAGCCGGATATTGAGGTTGTAGGCTTTATCGAGGATCGCCAGTCACGAATCAATCCGGCGATCTTGCCTGTCCCGCTGTTGGCCAGTACAGCTGAGCTTGGGGGGTTGCCCAGTGACATTGACGGCGTTGTGATTGCCCTGCCGAACAGTGCAGGGGCGCGGGTTAATGAACTGGCCAGTCTTTTGCGCGCTCAGTTGGGTAGCGTTTATCTGGCTCCAGAAGTGCCGGTGTTGCGCCATGCGTTTGCTCGTTGGCCCAAGCAGGGGCCGCACAAAATGATGCTGCTGGGCATGAATCGTTTGCCGGTGGAAGGTCGTCTGGTCAAACGGTTGTTTGACATAGCTTTTGCGGCTTGTGCCTTGTTGGTGTTTCTGCCGTTCGGCTTGCTGATTGCCTTGGCCATCAAACTGGAGTCGCCGGGGCCGGTGTTGTTCAAACAGCAGCGCTATGGCCTGCGCAACCAACTGTTCGGCATCTACAAGTTCCGCAGCATGACCTTTGATCCGCAGGGCGATAGCAAGGAAATCCGCTTGACCGAGCGCGGCGATAGCCGTGTGACGCGAGTTGGTGATTTTCTGCGGCGCACCAGCCTCGACGAGTTCCCACAGTTCATTAACGTCTTGCTCGGCCACATGTCCGTGGTCGGGCCGCGCCCTCATCCGCCAGGCGTGAAAGCCGGAGCGCGCACGTATGAGGCAGTCGTGGCTGATTTTGTTGAGCGCTACAAGGTGCGGCCAGGCATTACCGGCTGGGCGCAGGTCAACGGTCTGCGTGGCAATACCTTCACCGAAGAGCACCTGACGGAGCGCTTTTCCTACGACATTCATTACATCCAGAACTGGTCGCCCGAATTAGACCTGTGGATTGTTCTGAAAACCGTATTCGGTGGCTTGGGTGGCAAGAATGCATTCTGAAATGACGCAACGTATTGGGCGAACCAGCATTGTGGTGCTGACGTTGAACGCTCAAGCCTATTTGCCGGCTTTACTGGCTGCATTGGCAGGGCTTCCTCAAGCGGTGCAACGTGTGCTGTTTATTGACTCGTCTTCCGATGATGCTAGCGCCGCGATGATTAGCGCTGCCGGGCATCAATTACACAGCATCCAGCGCAGCGAGTTTGGCCACGGCAAGACGCGCAATCTGGCTCTTGAGTTGTGTGCCGACAGTGAGTACCTGGTGTATCTGACCCAGGATGCCTGCCCAAGTGGCAGCGACTGGCTGATGCATCTGCTGCAGCCTTTCGAAGATGACGCTGTTGCCCTGGTGTACGGCCGCCAATTGGCGCGCAGCAATGCTAGCCTGGCTGAGCGCTTTGCTCGTGAATTCAATTATCCCCCCGTGGCAGATCGCAGCATGCTGGCTGATCTGCCGATGCGTGGGATCAAGGCTGTGTACTGCTCCAACTCCTTTGCGGCATACCGTCGCAGTGCGCTGTTTGAGGTCGGTGGTTTTCCCGAGCGCTTGCCACTTGGCGAGGATATGGCGGTGGCACTGCGCATGCTGCAGTGTGGCCATGTTCGGGTCTATCAGCCGCTTTCATGTGCGGTGCATAGCCATGACTACAGCGTTTGGCAGGAGCTTAAACGCTACTTCGATATTGGTACGTTGATGGCCATGGATGAGCAATTGCGCAGTGTGCGGCTGGCTGCATCCGGGGAAGGCTGGCGCTTTGTTCGCGCCGAGTTGGCCTCCGCCTGGGCACACAGCCGTCTGGCCGAGGTTCTGGGCATTTTTATGCGCACCTTGGGCAAGTACTGCGGTTTTGCGTTGGGCCTGCGTTATCGATACCTCCCGCTGAGCTTGCGGCGACGCTTGAGCATGCATGCGTTCTTCTGGAGTGAGTCATGAGCATCGCAGTGGTAGGCGCGAGTAGCTTTATTGGCCAGGCCTTGCAGGCGCAGGTGCGAACGGCAGGCTGGCGGTTTGTCGACAGGCATACGGCCCTGGCAAGTGATGCATGGCTGGAGGGTGTTGGCTGTCTGATTAATTGCGCATTCGATAGTGCTCTGAAAGCACAGCCTTACAGCCCTGAACTTGATGTTGATGTGCAGTTGGCCAGCAGGCTGCAGCGCCATCCTCAGATACGTTATCTGATGCTCAGCTCGCGGATGGTGTATGGCCCTGCCGGGCTTGATGGTCGATTGCACGAAGCATTGCAGCCACAGCCGTTGAATCTCTATGGCCGCGCCAAATGGACCGGCGAGCAAGCGCTGCGCGCATTGCTCGGCGATCGTCTGACAGTGCTGCGTCTGAGCAATATATGCGGTTATGAATTAGTGCCGGGGCGGCGCAGCTTCTTTGCCATGGCGATGAGCAGCTTGCGTGATCAGGGGCGGATTGTGCTGGACATGAGCCCTTTCGTAGAGCGCGATTTTTTGCCGGTAGAGGCTCTGGCTGAGGCATTGGTGCATGTTGCCGAGCAGCCCGAGGCGGGCTTGTTCAATCTCGGTGCAGGCCATGGGGTGGCCTGTGGGCGGGTCGCACAGTGGCTGATTGAAGGCTATGGCAGCGGTGAGTTGCTGATTAACAACCTTCGTGAATATGACCCATTTTGGCTGGATATCCGTAGTGCCCGTGAGGCGTTTGGCTTTGCTGGAGTCAGCCCTGGGTTTGTGCGTGAGTACTGCATGAGTCTAGGTCGGCGTATGCGAACAGAGCTGGAGCTCGGGAAATGAGTTGTTTGACCGTATCCATCGTCAACTACAAAACCGCACAGCTGGTTGTCGAGTGCATTGATTCGCTTAAGCGTTTTGCACCGCAGCATGCCCGGCTGGATATCGTAGTGGTCGATAACGCATCGCAGGATGGCAGCTTGACGGTGATTGCCCAGGCCCATCCGGATGTTCGCTTGATTGATGCAGGTGCCAATCTGGGGTTTGCCGGAGGTAACAATTTAGCGCTGCGCGAGTGCCGCAGTGATTATGTGCTGTTGCTCAATAGTGATGCGTTGGTCGAGGCCGGCACGCTCGATGGCCTGCTGCAGGTTTTGCAGCAGAACCCAGGCGTGGGAGCTGTGAGCCCAAGGGTGGTAAATGCCGACGATGGTGCTGATCAGGATTATCCGAGCAGCTTTCCCAGTTTGCCGGAAATGTTCAGGCGCGCCTGGCGTGGGCCGCAGTACCCCGCTGCGGGGCGGACCGAGCCTGTGCTGTTGGAGCGATTGCATGGTGCCTGCATGTTGCTGCGTGGTGAGCTGTTGAGCAGTGTGGGGCTGCTCGATGATGGCTTTTTTATGTATGACGAAGATGTCGACTGGTGTGTGAGGGCGCGCAGCAAGGGTTGGCAGTTATGGTTGCTGCCGCAGTTACGGGTTTTGCACCACGGCGGTAAGTCATCCGGTCGGGCGCCGAGTGGGCGGCGTGCTCCGCTCGAACTCAGCAGTACGGCCCTGCGCATGCGTTATGAGCTGCGTCGCAGCCGATATCGCTTGTACCGCAAGCACCGCAGTGTTGCAGAGTTGCTACTGCTCAAGGGTTTGACCGACCTCGCCATGCTGCTCGCCAGCCTACGTTTGTTGCTGCGCTGTATACGCGCGCAGCAGCGCCCGGCAGCTCTCGCCCTGCTACGAGCGAACCTTCAGGTGATGGCGCTCAACCCCTTCGTCAAGGTGGATGAGCGTGGTGCTTAAGTCACTGCTGCAACCGGCCAGCCCGAGCTGGCGGGGCGTGCTTTTAGCCCTGCCGCTTGGCTTTGTTATGGCCTTGTTGACTGTGCTTTACCCGCTGCCGGGTATGCTGCTCGCAGCTTCGCTGGGCGGTTGTTTGCTACTGAGCAAGCAGCCGCAGTATCTGCTGGTGCTGTTTGTGATCAGCCTGGCCATCCCCATCCAGAAAAGCCTTGCCGGTTTACCACTGAACGCAGCGGATGGGTTGCTGGTAGCTTGGGGGCTGCTCTGGCTATTTATGCTGCAGCGCGAGCAGGCGCCGCCATTTCAGGACATCCGGGTGCCGATCATTGTATGGGCCATTGCGCCGTTTCTTCTGGCCAATCTGTTGGCCCAGGTCGGTTCAATTGCCCAAGGCAGCAGCTTGAAACAGGTGCTGCGCATCGTTGAGTGGTTTGTCGTGCTGCCCATGCTGTTGTTGGTATTTCGTCCGGATGAGCGTTTCTGGCGTTTTGCCGCGGTCACCATGTTGTTGGTGCCTTGCCTGTTCGCCATCGACGGTCTTTATGAGCTTGCCAGCAATGGCACGCGACTGACCGGCATGTTGGGCATTCCTGTGCCGATCCCGGAAGGTGATATGGCGCAAATTCGCCACACCTTTGATATCTCCGGACGTGCCGGCAGCGCGTTCGGCGGGGCGCAGGGCTTGGCCATGTATCTGGTAATGAGCATGAGCGTAGCGATCGCCTTTGTCTT